>CAYTIZ010000230.1:0-4332 GCA_964437885.1 uncultured Enterobacteriaceae bacterium | reverse complement strand
CCGATTAACGGATTACATTTAAACAAGGCAGTTACACAGAATTGATTACAGGCTCTTTTTTTGTGAATAAATTTACCGCTTTATTTAAGGAAATTATTTCTTAAACGTTCTGGACTTCTTGAGAGCAGGATTAACCTGATCTAGTTCAGCTTGTACTTCTTCCTGACTACGATGGTAGATCATTTCTCTGCCCATAACACTTCCGGCATAAGATTGCCCGTATTTGGTTGGTGTCAAATCACATTGCACACTATGTACACCCTCACCAATAACGATAGAAATTAGATTAACTTGTTTCTTTAAAACGACAACATCCATAGATTGTCCGCTTTCCGTGTTTGTAACTGTAATTGTTTCGTTTTGCATAAGTATGAGTGTATATAATTCTTAGTAAGAATACGAATGTATTAATGTAGGAGCTAATTAGAGTAATGGGGTGACAACGACTGAACTATGGGAAAACGTTATATAGGTAAGATATTTTTAAATATATTATCATTTCTTGTGGTTACTATATTATAAACAATATCGTTTATACTACTAACGAAGGAAGGTTAAGAGTTGACATTGGAGTAAGTGAGATTTGCTAAAATTTATCAAAGAACATCGTTTGTCCAGCATCAATAATCCCAAGCATAATGTCGTTTTGATGCTTATTCTTACGCTATCTTTTTTACCAATTTCGCTCACGGCCAGTTCGATATTAGAAATAGAAAACCTTCTTGAGAAAAAAATATCAATAAATCAAAATAAAACGGGGATATATATTCTCGAAAAAGGACAAGAAGCATTACTTGGAAGAGCGTGGCTCACTGATCATGCAAAAGTAAGCATCGATGTCCAATATTTTATTTGGAGTAATGATAATGTGGGTGTGCTTGCGGCAGAGGCACTGTTACGTGCTGCCGAAAGAGGGGTGAAGGTTAGAGTGCTGGTTGATGATTTATTAATTAAAGCAGAAGAACAGACACTATTTGCACTGGCAAATCATTCTAATATTGATATTCGCATATACAACCCTGGTCATTCAGTAGGAACGTCAAAATGGAAACGTTTTATAAATTTGCTTACTAATTTTAGAAAACTTAACCAGAGAATGCATAACAAGATCGCCGTCTTCGATGGTAAATTCGGAATAACAGGCGGTCGAAATATGGCAGACGAATATTTTGATTTTAATCAGGAATATAGTTTCCGTGATCGCGATATTCTTCTTGTTGGAAATGCAGTGAATGAAATGGGAAATATGTTTGAAGAATACTGGGGTAGTTCTTTATCAGTAGATATCCAATCATTGTTAGATGAAAATTCAATTGATATACAAGATTCTGCCAATAGAATTATTCTTGATGATTTGCATGCCTACGCTCAAAATCCCAGTAATTTTGAGCCAGAAGTAAGGGATGCTTTAACAGATATGACTAAGAATATTTCATATATTTTAGGAAAATTGGTGTGGGATGATGTTGAATTTATAAGTGATAGACCAGGTAAAAACGATGGTTCTGATGGGCTAGGTGGGGGCGGAGATATAACTGATATTCTAATTTGTGAAGTCGAAAAGGCAAAAAAGAGTATTATAATTCAGTCCCCGTACTTAGTTCTCACAAAGGGAGGTTTTGAGTTATTCGCAAAAAAAATCAAGGAAGGAGTCGATGTGCGAATAATTACAAACTCACTACCTTCTACAGATAATTTAATGGCTTTTAGTGGCTATCAAAAACAGAAGAAAGCATTACGCAACATTGGGGTTGATATATACGAGTATAAACCTTACCCAGTAGCACAAAAGGATCTGTTTCAACGTTTTTCTGAGATGAGTCGGAACATTCCTATTTTCGCAATACACGCTAAAACATTCGTAATCGATAGTAATGTATTGTATGTAGGCACATTCAATCTGGATCCACGTTCAGCTAATCTAAATACAGAAGTGGGTGTGTTGATTCGTAATTCAGAGCTAGCACAACAGACGGAAAATAATATTCTCAGAGACATGGCACCTGAAAATAGTTGGCGCGTGAAAGATTATAATGCAAATTCAAAGGCAAAACTTTTTAAGCGATTTAAGTTATTCTTATATAAATTATTGCCACTTGAACCGGTTTTATAACAATAGTAAAATAAAAGGATAAAGCTCTCCTTGAATTTATATAGTTTAATAGTGCATTATTAAATTTTATTAAATATTAAAGGATTTACAATCATGGATGTGTTCATTACAGCATTAGGTAGGTTCCTTCCCGGCGATCCAGTTTCAAATAAAGAAATGGAATCTTATTTAGGATTGATAAATGGAAAACCATCTAAGGCAAGAGTATTGGTTTTACGACAAAATCGTATTAAGTCTCGCTATTATGCTGTGGATAAAAATGGCAATCATCTTTATACAAATGCGCAATTAGCTGCTAATGCATGTCGTGACGCACTAAAAAATTCCACATTAAGCACTAACGACATTCAATATTTAGCAACAGCTACAACACAAGCTGATCTCCTTGTGCCAGGAATGGCAAGCTCGGTACATGCTGAGTTGAATCTTCCCCCGTTAGAAATAGCAAGTTTTCAAAGTGTCTGTGCCAGCAGTATTATGGCTTTAAAATCTGCATGGCTTCAGGTAAAAACAGAGGAACATACTAATGCGCTTGTTAGTGCGAGTGAATTTTCCAGCCGTTGGTTTCTGCCAGGTTTCTATGAGGAATCATTTAAGTCTCGAGATATTGAAGATGCTCCTATAGAAACTGAATTCCTTAGATGGACTTTATCAGATGGTGGTGGTGCTCTAATATTAGAAAACGAGCCCAACAAAAAAGGCCTCTCACTAAAAATTGATTGGGTTAAACAACATTCCTACGCAAATCGTTTTGATAATTGTATGTTTGCTGGTTCACAGAAAAATGATCCAGATGAGATTATTCCATGGTCTCATTATTCCAGTCCCATTGAAGCTATCAAAGAAGGCGCAATGCTTTTGCAACAAGATTTTGAGTTACTTTATCGTTTGTTTCCAGCATGGCTCTCTTATTATCTAGAATTAATTGACGAAGGTTTAATCGATATTGATCGGCTTGATTATTTCCTGGGTCATTATTCTGCTCATTCACTAAGAAATGAAATGATTCTTTTGATGGAAAAAGCTGGCGTGATGATTCCTGAAGAGAAATGGTTTACCAATCTCTATACTAAAGGTAATAGCGGTTCAGCATCCATCTTCATCATGTTGGAGGAACTTTTTAATGAACACGCACTTGTTCCAGGCCAAAAAATATTATGTTTTATCCCTGAAAGTGGTCGTTGCATCGCCTCTTTTGTGCATCTTACAGTGGTGGGAGAATGAAAAATCATCAAGTGCAAAATCTCATGAGACAGTTATTGTTCGTCTGGACTGATTTTGAAACACGGCTTAACAAAATATCGATAATAGAGAAAATTAATAGGAAAAAGATAAGATTGGAAGATTACAAGCTTCTACTGCTTAATCACCGACACCAGGTAATTGATGGTGCAAGTTGGATTACACGTGCTGCATCTAATATTTCATCCAAATATATCGATGTTCGTACTAATTTTATCAAACATGCTGCTGACGAGCAGCACGATTACAAAATGCTAGAACAATGTTATCTATCTATTGGTGGGAGTGATGTTGACTTTACAACAAGTGAAAAAAATATTGGTTCTGAAGCCTTGTCAGCTTGGATGTTTCAGCGCGCATCATACCCTGATCCATTTGATTTATTAGGTGCTATGTTCATTATCGAAGGGCTAGGTAATAACAAAGCAGGCTATTGGGCAATTAGAATAATGGAGGCATTGAGACTCGATGAACATCAGGTTAGTTTTTATCTCTATCACGGAAAAAATGATCAGGAACATATGGAGGAATTAGAGGGTATGTTTAATACCGGTATACTTGATATTGAAGGAATGTCAGACGCGATTGTTAAAACAGCCAAGGTAACGGGTCGACTATATTTGCTTCAGCTCGATGAATTAGGAAATTACTAAGATGGAATTTGATAAAGACTTTGACCCTTATAATGTCGATTCGAATAATCCAGATCCTTGGCTTGCTCTTTATCTTGATAATAGCCTTCCTATGTCACAGTCTGCAAAAGCAGCTATGTTACGTGGGCATCGGAGTATTTCTCGCAGAGTTATTCTGCCATTGGTAAAACCAGTTGCCCGATTATCAATCGTGTTGGTACAATTAATACGTTTTATTTTGCCTTCGAGTTTCCAATCTCCCCGTATTTTGCATTTGGCCATATACTGGGGTCTCAAAATATTTGCGAGTAAAGAAACAAATACATTAATTCTTCGCCACATGCA
>CAYTIZ010000229.1:0-4338 GCA_964437885.1 uncultured Enterobacteriaceae bacterium | reverse complement strand
ATCCCTGCTAGACGTCGTCTTACTCTATGCATGGCTGCCGGAAACACCGACCTTCGCTATTAACACCCGTATCTACTCACAAAAATTATTCAAGCCGCTTTATTTTTTCGCTGATCTATTTGTTATGGATCCAACCAATCCCTTATCACTTAAGGCCATGATCAACTTTATCAAACAGGATAAGAAGGCGGTTATCTTTCCTGAAGGACGTATCACTGTTACAGGAACATTGATGAAGATTTATGAAGGCCCGGGAATGATAGCTGATAAAAGTGGCGCCTTTATCTTGCCTGTCGCGATTGAAGGTGCTCAATACAGCAAGCTTTCCTATATGAAGGGACGTGGTCATGTTGTCTGGTTTCCAAAAGTTCGCATGAATATATTAGCCCCTGTGAAAATACAGATCGCTGATGAACTTTCGGGACATGAGCGGCGCAAGGCAGCTGCAAGACAATTGCAAGATTTGATGTATAAACTCAATTTTTCCAGTATTAATCATCGAACAACGATCTATTCAGCTCTGTTGGATGCGTCCGAACGCTTCGACAAAAATCATATCATCATGGAAGACCTTAGTCGCGATGCTCTATCGTACAAGCAGTTCATTCTTCGTAGTATATTATTGGCAGGCATAATTAAAAAACAAACAACAGCAAACGAGATGATCGGTGTGTTATTACCAAATGTTAATGCCTTGCCTGTTTTCTTTTTTGCCTTGCAATATCTGGCACGTATACCCGCCATGTTAAATTTCACATCTGGTTTACTATCTTTGCAACGTGCCTGTATCACAGCAGAAATTAAAACGATTTATAGTTCTCGACGTTTTATTGAACATGCAAAACTAGAAACATTGATTGCTGGCCTGGAAGAAAACTACACCATTATTTATCTTGAAGACCTGAGGCAAAAGATAAATCTGCCTCATAAATTACTTGCCCTTGTTAAAAGTCTGCATGCTCGCTGGCACTATTCAAGAGAGACACTTAACGATCCGGATGCAGCTGCTGTTGTCCTTTTCACATCAGGTTCAGAAGGGCATCCCAAAGGCGTTGTTCTTTCGCATAGCAACCTGCTTGCGAATCTTGCCCAACTACGCAGTCACATCATTGTTAATTCAGACGATATCGTGTTCTCTTGCCTGCCCTTGTTTCATTCATTCGGACTTACTGCCGGATTTTTAATGCCTATCATGGCGGGTGGCAAAGCGTTTCTTTATCCAACACCATTACACTATCGAATTATTCCTGAGCTTATTTATGAACTAGGTGCCACCATTTTATTTGGTACCAATACCTTTTTTAATGGTTATGCACGTCATGCCCATCCATTTGATTTTCATAGTCTGAAATATGTCGTCGCCGGAGCCGAAAAACTGCAAGCAGACACCTTTCAGATCTGGAATGAGAAATTCGGCATACGAATATTGCAAGCCTATGGCGTAACAGAAACCAGTCCAGGGATTTCAGTTAATGACAAAATTTCATATAAAATAGGTAGTGTTGGTCGGCTGTTAACCGGCATGGAATATTATCTCGAACCTGTTGAAGGTATAAAACACGGCGGACGTTTGGTAGTAAAAGGACCAAATGTTATGAAAGGCTATCTTTTATACGATAAACCCGGTGAGCTACAACCACCATCGACGGATCGAGGACCCGGTTGGTATGACACCGGAGATATTGCTGATATTGATGAAGATGGTTATTTCACCATTCTGGGTCGTGCCAAACGCTTCGCTAAAATTGCTGGCGAAATGATTTCGCTATCGGCGGTTGAAGAATTGGCGATGTTTGCCTGGCCTAATCTCAGTCATGCAGCTGTCAGTTTACCGGATCCAAGGAAAGGTGAAAAAATTATTCTTGTGACAGAGCATCAAGCAGCCGAACGAAAACAATTGCAGAAAACAGCCAAGCAATATCATATCAGCGAATTAACTATCCCTAAAAAGATACTCCTTACCGAGGGCATACCTGTGTTACGAACCGGTAAGATTGATTACATCATGCTTACAAAATTGGTAAAAGCCGAAGATGAAAGTGAGAATAATACCGGTTGGCTGGATAAATTAACTAAACTGGTCCATCCGGAAACAGCGACTATCAAAATAGAAAATGATTAATCCGCAATACCGTGTTCTATTGCAGTAATGATCGTATTCTCAACCTCCCATAAGACATCTTCAGCAGCACTGCCTTTGGCAGCCGGCGTTAATTTTTTAAACAAAACCGTACTTTTCCCTGCTTTATGCATCACCGTAATTGTCATCGGGCATAACGCCATTAATTTCGGAGCAAGATTCATTACCTGATTGGCGTAATAAGGATTACATACCACCATAGTTTTAACCATTTCGAAATTGTTCCTGTTATATTCATCGCCCCAACGTTTAGCATTACGTGCCAGATTTTTACCTATGTTCGCTTCGAAAATGACATAAAAACGTGATTCTTCCAGAGACTTGTATACCGATTCATAAACTTCTTCAGCCGGTTTTTCAACACTAATAGAAAAAATAGCCTCTAACTCTTCTGCAGCATCGACTAAAGAGCCTGTAAAAAAAATTAACAAAAACAGCGTTTGCTTAAGCATTTTTTATCTTTCCCTGATTTTTATATTCAATGTTAGTGACATACAAAGCTTGTTTTGTCCCCTGTCGCTCAAGATATACTTCATCATCGATTGTTTTTCCCAATAAAAGTTTTGCTAATGGTGAATCAACAGTGATGAATTGTTCGTCTTGGTCAAATTCATCAGCGCCAACGATACGGTGGAGCGACTCCTTCCCTTTTTCGTCTTCCACAGTCACCCATGCACCAAAAAAAATACGTTCTTTATCCTGAACTTCTCGAACAACAGTTAATTTCGGCATACGCCGCTGCAAATAGCCCAGACGATAATCAATTTCACGTAATTGTTTCTTACGATAAATATATTCGGCATTCTCGGAACGATCACCTTCTGCTGCTGCTACAGTCACTGCTTTTGCCACTTCATTACGTTTTTTCCAAAGTTGCTCAGTTTCATGCTCAAGTTTCTTATATCCCTCCGGCGTTATATACGGAGCAGATTGTGGAGCAGGTGGTCGCCAACGTCCCATACTAATCAGCCGACAAAGCTAATATCATACTAATTTGACAATATGGCCTTTGGCTTTCTGCATACCATTCATTCATACAATTTTGTACCTGTTGTTTTTGCTTTTTATTATTTGGCTCTTCATTTATCGCACCCCAATACATTAAGGCCTTGATGACATCCGAAGTTAATATGAAGGAATCTTTTTTAACGCGGCGCAAGAAATAAGAACCTGAAACCCCACCTAGTTGTTTAAATCGTTTTTTAAAGACCTCCCACAAGCCAATAATATTATCTGACGGCCATTCGGCTAAATAATTAACAAAACCACCCTGTTCTTCGTTGAGTTCATAAATGGCCTGCGCATTATGACGTACGCTTTGTATCTTGCCCCAATGTCGCACAATACGTTTTTCACTCATGAGCATATCCAATGACTCATCGCTCATTATACGCACGGCATCAATATCAAACTGATGGAACACTTCTTCAAATGCCGGCCATTTATCATCAATAATCTTTCGATTCAAACCGGCCTGAAATATACGCTGAGACATATTTGATAAACAAAACGCATCAGACAATTTTTTAAGCTCTTTTTTAGTACGAGGCACAGGTAACACGCTATGCAATACATCAACACCGCCGGCACGATCTAGAGCACGTTCATAAATAGGATCAAATGACTTCATTTATGTCTCTTCCTGATGTTCTGAGTACTTAATCAACAAACACATCACTCCCTTCTTTATCAATAAGCGTTTATTATAATGAAAAAATTTAAATAATAAGCTGGAGACACCAAATGGAACGATTAAAGGCACATATCCGTAATATCCCGGATTTCCCTGAGCCAGGAATACAATTCAAGGATATTACACCTTTAGTTAAAGAGCCGGATATGCTCAGATTGGCGGTACATCAATTAATTCATCCTTTTCTTGGGGAAAATATAACCGCCATTGCCGGTATGGAAGCACGTGGTTTTATCTTTGGCAGTCTTGCTGCATGGGAAATGGGCATTGGATTTATACCATTACGTAAACCCGGCAAACTACCCTATGACGTAGAAAGCATGTCTTATGATCTGGAATATGGCTCTGCTTCATTAGAAGTACATATCGATGCATTGGAAAAAGGCGATCGTGTCTTACTCGTTGATGATCTGATTGCAACTGGAGGTACGGCAGCAGCCAGTTGTGAATTAATTGAAAAGCTCGGTGCTGAAGTCGTCGCTTGTGCTTTTGTTGTAGAACTGGA
>CAYTIZ010000228.1:0-4356 GCA_964437885.1 uncultured Enterobacteriaceae bacterium | reverse complement strand
TTGGCCCATTGTGAGGCCGATTAGAAAGTGGAGTGGGTTCATACCATTATCCGTGTAGGCAAGGCGCGAAGCTTCCGCATCCTGCTCACGCCCCTTGCCTACGTCCTGTAGGCAACGATGCGCATGGCTGCCTCCTGCAAAGAGGAGCACCAACAGTAGGCGCTTTGGGCGACGCTGCCATGGAGGAAAGGGGCGTACTATAAATATGCATTTTCAAGTATCACGGGTATATATGCAGTGCTGTATTATTAAGGCGGTAAAAGCCTGAGATTTTTTGACGAAGCTGTCATAATTTAGCTACATAAACTATTGCTAATAGTACAACAACACTCTATGACCGATCACACAATGGTGCTGATTGATGGCTCCTATTATCTATTTCGCGCTTATCACGCTATACGAGACTTAAGTAACGCAAAAGGGGAGCCCTCCGGCGCAATCTATGGCGTTATCAATATGATTCAGAAACATTTGACCGAAGGCGGCCCCGATTACTTCGCTATTATTTTTGATGCTAAGGGCAAAACCTTCCGAAATGATTTGTACAAGGAATATAAAGCAAACCGCCCGCCTATGCCGGATGACTTGGTAACACAGATTCAACCTTTACACGATTTAATTCGCGCCATGGGCATTCCCTTGATCATGATCGATGGCGTTGAAGCGGACGATGTTATTGCCACTTTGTCACGACAGGCGGCAGAAAAAAACATCAAAACCATTGTTTCGACTGGCGATAAGGATTTAGCGCAAATGGTGAATGATCGTATCCATCTCATTAATACCATGAGTAATACTTATTTTGATCCCGAGGGAGTGGCAAAAAAGTATGGTGTGCCGCCGGAACGAATCATTGATTACCTGACGCTAATGGGTGACAACGCTGATAACGTTCCTGGTGTGCCTAAAGTCGGGTCCAAAACAGCTGTAAAATGGTTAAACGAGTATGGCTCTCTGGACGAGATCATCGCTCGCGCTGATGAGATAAAAGGCAAAGTTGGTGAAAGCCTTCGTGAATTTCTGCCGCAAATAGCTTTAAGCAAAGAGTTAGTTACGCTTAAATATGATGTGGAGCTCGACTGTGTTCCTGAAGATTTAATTATTACTGAACCAGACAATGCTATTTTAAGAGAAATATACAGCTACTGGAATTTTCGTAGCTGGCTGTCTCAACTTGATGATGCTGATGACTATGACAGTGATAATGGTTATGAGCATAGTGAAGAAGATGAAGAGCTTGCCAATGAAACAGTCCCTGGCTCAAACGAGCCCGAAGCAGCGCCTAATGCCAAATATGAAACGATATTAACTACAGAACATTTAGATCGCTGGATTTCCATGCTTGAAAGCGCTGATTTAATTTCTATTGATACTGAAACAACCAGTCTCGATTACATGAAAGCAGAAATCGTCGGCATTTCCTTCGCTGTTTCTGAAAATAGTGCCGCTTATGTGCCACTACAACATAATTATGCCGGTGCGCCGGAACAACTTTCTTTAATAACAACACTGGAAAAGCTTAAGCCCATTCTCGAGGACGAGAACAAACACAAGATTGGTCAAAACCTAAAATACGATCTGGAAGTGTTTGCTAACTATCAAATTAAGCTACGTGGCATCGAACATGACACTATGCTCGCGTCCTATATTGTTAATAGCACCGCCAGTCGACATGACATGAATACGCTTGCTTTAACTTATCTGGGCATAGAAACAATTCATTATGAAGATGTGGCTGGCAAGGGCGCGAAACAAATTCCCTTTAATCAGGTAAGCATTGAAGATGCTGCCCCTTATGCTGCCGAAGATGCCGACATTGTATTGAAACTACATCGTGTTTTATCAGCAGAGCTTAAAAAGCATGCGGCATTGGAACAAGTCTATAAAACCATTGAAATGCCGCTATTAACAGTGCTCGCACGAATTGAAAGAAATGGCGTTGTCATTGATTCAGACATGTTGATGCAACAGGGTCTTGAATTAAAGGCTCGCATGCAAGAGATTGAAATGGAAGCGCACGATCTCGCTGGAGAGACATTTAATATAAGCTCGCCAAAACAAATTCAAGCTATCTTGTATGAAAAAATGGATATGCCAGTACTGGCTAAAACACCAAAAGGACAGCCTTCTACCGCTGAGTCCGTATTACAGGAATTAGCCGAAGACTATAAGCTGCCTAAATTGATTCTGGAATATCGCAGCGTCAGCAAGCTTCGTTCAACTTACACTGAAAAATTACCGCTAATGGTCAACCCCAAAACGGGTCGCGTTCATACCTCATATCATCAAGCTGTGACAGCAACCGGACGACTGTCATCATCTAATCCAAACCTGCAAAACATTCCTGTTCGTACGCCGGAAGGCAGAAAAATACGCCTGGCGTTTATTGCTCCTGAAGGCTATACCCTGGTTGCAGCAGATTATTCTCAAATTGAATTGCGCATCATGGCACACCTTTCAGGCGATAAAAGCTTGTTAGATGCGTTTGATAGAGGACTGGATATTCACAAAACAACCGCTGCCGAAGTTTTTTCTGTGCCTATTGATGATGTTAATAACGATCAACGTCGAGCGGCCAAGGCCATCAATTTTGGTTTAATTTATGGCATGTCTGCCTTTGGGCTAGCTAAACAACTAGGTATTGCGCGTAGCGAGGCAAAGGAATATATCGAGCTATATTTTAGTCGCTATCCTGACGTTAAAAAGTTCATGGATGAAACACGTGAAAAAGCGAAAGGAAATGGCTTTGTTGAAACCGTATACCATCGACGTTTATATCTGCCGGAAATTAATGCGCGTAATGCTGCTCGACGACAATACGCAGAACGCACTGCTATCAATGCGCCTATGCAAGGCACGGCTGCCGATATTATTAAACTAGCCATGATTAATATTGATAACTGGCTACAAAAGTCGAATATTGACGCAAAAATGATTATGCAAGTGCACGATGAACTTGTTTTTGAAGTGGCTACCGAACAACGGCATGAGTTCATAAAAGAAATAGACTCCCGAATGTCCAGTAACGATTGCCTTAGTGTGCCGCTTGTCGTTGATATCGGACATGGCGGCAACTGGGACGAAGCCCATTAACATAATCACGGGTATATAACATTAGCAATGATGTGCTAAAATATCGGCAGAATATAGATTATTAATAAAAAATAATTGGATAAAGTACTTTCTCATACAACTCATCGATATTCGTCGAACTAAAGAATCATGTTAATTATTCCTGCAATTGATATTAAAGACGGTAAGTGCGTTCGCCTGAAACAAGGGCAAATGGACAAAGAAACTATTTATTCAGATGACCCTGTCGTTATGGCTGATAAATGGGTTAAAGCCGGAGCCAAACGATTACATATCGTCGATTTGGACGGTGCTGTAAGAGGCACACCAAGCAATGCTGATGTTATTCACGCTATTGTTGAGGCGTTTCCTGACATACCCTTGCAGGTTGGTGGCGGTATTCGCAATGAAGATGTTATACAAACCTATCTTGATGTTGGTGTTTCTTACGTCATTATCGGAACTCGCGCAGTAACGACTCCGCATTTTGTGTCTGATGTTTGTCTCGAATTTCCCGGACATATTATTGTGGGCCTGGATGCTAAGAACGGAAAATTAGCAACAGACGGTTGGTCAAAATTATCACGCCATGATGCAAATGATATGGCTCACCGTTTTGAAGACGACGGCGTTGCTGCCATTATTTTTACCGATATCGGCCGAGACGGCATGTTAAACAGCGTCAACGTTGAAGCAACCGTCGCCATCTGTCAAAACATCACTATCCCGGTTATTGCTTCTGGCGGCATCAGCAACCTTGATGACATACGCGCATTATGTGAAGCAGGAGAAGAAGGCATTTTTGGCGCAATTACTGGTCGCGCTATTTATGAAGGCACACTTGATCTCGCTGAAGCACAAAAATTAGCAGACGAAATTTGTACCTATAAGGAAGATTAATGGGTCTTGCCAAACGCATAATACCTTGCCTTGATGTTGATAACGGCCGGGTTGTTAAAGGCGTTCAATTTGTCGATATTCGTGATGCCGGCGATCCTGTCGAGATTGCTAATCGCTATGACAAGCAAGGCGCTGATGAAATAACCTTTCTTGATATCACGGCCAGCAGTGATGATCGTGAGACGATGATACATGTTGTCGAAGAAGTCGCTAGCCAGGTTTTTATTCCTCTCACTGTTGGCGGCGGTATACGTTCAGTCGAAGATATTCAACGTATGCTCAAAGCTGGGGCAGATAAAATCAGCATTAACACTGCCGCAGTAAAAGATCCTGAGTTTGTACGTCGTGCCGCAGAACAATTTGGATCGCAGTGTATTGTTGTTG
>CAYTIZ010000227.1:0-4375 GCA_964437885.1 uncultured Enterobacteriaceae bacterium | reverse complement strand
GATTCAACCTGACCCATAAGTCCTCTTGAAATATCAATATCGGTTATATAGATAGGATATTTCTGACCACTAGCACGTTGTTGAATAACGTAATCGGCAACAACATTGAATAATTCTTTTCCATGTTCGATAAATGAAAACTCATTGTTTCCACAAAAGATGCTTAATGAATTATGTTCGTCATCTGGACTACCAATCACCTGAATATTGAAAAAACCTTTTCCATTATCATCAATTTCATTACTGACTTTATTTATTTGAATTTTTTTCGTTTTATCATTATTTATTTGAAAGAACTCAATCTCTATGTTTTCGATATTTGTTTGAATATCAAGCATCAGAAATATGCGCCGATTGATTGTTGCCTCAAAGAACAGGTTAAAATGATTAATTAATGCCTTACTATCATGGAATGGAATGGTTTGAAAAAATAAAGAGCCGTTTTCATCTATGATATAGATATCAGCCATATTGTTATTTATAGAATAAAATAATTGAATTCGTTCAGCTTTATTTAATTTAAAAAGTTGTTGAACAAGTTTGTCACCGTGTGTTTGGTATTCGAACAGGACGGGGCTAAATTTATTATTAGGCTTGCTCAGACTGCGTAATAAATGGTCGCTGGAACCAATATATTTATGTCGCAAGTGGCTCTCTTCATTAAAAAGCAAATAATAACAATCTTCAACTTCGATCAGATAGCGTGTGTTTTCCTGTAATTGTTTTCCATAAAATACACTTATGACATCCGGTATGATTTCTTCAATACGTTTTATTATTGCAGAGCCATAACTTGATGAATAACAAAAAGCATTAATTTTTGGTGGACTTGATGATTCGCCAAGTGGTGCCCAATGCAGGTATTCACAAATACATTGTATAAATGCATCCGGCCCATCAAATCGAAATATTAATAATTCTTCCCATGAAGTACATATCAATAAATCAAAACTATAAGTGAGGTTGCTATGTTGAGCGCCGTAACTAAGTATGTTGTCTCGTACGCTTGAAATATGATTTATATTGTCTTTTGATTTTGTTTGTGGAATATGACCTACATTTACGTAAACACAGGCATGTTGTATCTGGACAGGTTGGTTTAAATCATTGAAATTTGCTTCGGCTAATTGTCCTGAAGGAAATTCATTTTCAAAAGAAACAAGTAATTGCCTGACTTCTTTAACCGTTAAATCATCACTGCTATTTAAAGATATGGCGGAGTGGGAATCGATAATTCTGTTGAAATAAGCCCAGGCAATTAATTCAATGATGCTCTGTGTTCGTTTGATAGGCTTGTGTTCATTGATTGAGTGTATGCCAATGTTTCCCTGGTACAGTAGCCAACTGTCTTTTCCTAACGAGTTCGTTTTCTGGTAAATCGTAAGCTTTGAATAACTCATGCTGGTTTCATTGTCACGATTTATGATATCGACTTTTCCTGCTTTCCTTTCGAATGCAGCATAAAGTTTACGACCAAGAACATTTAGTTCTGTCTGGCTTACTCGTGAAACTTCAGTGTTTTGTCGTGCAAATGCGGAAAGAAAGCGATAACTTTCAGTTAATGCATTCATTAAACGATTTCGTTGCTGGGCAATCATATCGATTTGCCATTCTTTTTTTCCGTCCATCAGTACAAATTGTTCATCTGTCCATCCCCAGTCAAGAACGATTTGTTTAAATAAATCTCTGCGCCAACTTTTTTTCTTAACCTCGTGGCTGAGTGGCTCTTTTATTTTTATGTAAAAACATTGACGAAAAAGCTCAAGTCTATCCTTTTGATTTCGAGTCATAAGATATTCTTCAATTTTTTTATACATCATGATGTAAGGATCCATGTCATCTACAGAATCGATACCTTCATAGACAGCTTCTTTAAACATCATGCTTAATAAGGAGATTGATGGATATTCACTTGCATAAACTTCCATTAAGAGAAGTTTCATTAATGACTTGTATGGAGAATGGATGCTTTTATAGAGTTGCCAAACAGCAGCACCAAAAAATTCCGAAGCAGGTATGTCTGCAACAGCACCGAAATCAACGCTATCAGAAGGCTTTAATTTTTTTTGACTATTTAATTCTTCTATATATCCATCATAATTTTTTTCATTTTCTGGAGGAACAAGCCACCAGGTAGGAATTTTTCCGGCGATGAGCAAACTAGAGCGATAAAATTCATCTAGTAAAAGATAGTGTTGTGCTGAGCCACTACTTTCCGAAGATAATCCTTGTTGTTTGCCTTGTTTAAACTCTTCGGCTGAAAAAACAAAGAAATGAACTTCAAGACGTAGTGTTTCATCGGCCCATTGTTCAATGGCATATGCTTTTTGTTGTATAAGATCTATTGCATCTGCATCCAATGATGCTGAATGTAATAACCAGACATCGAAATCACTCTTGCTGTTATATGCAATCGAACCACTACTACCCATAAAATAAATGCCATTAATATTCATGACTCGACATGCGCGGCGGGATATTTTGTAGGACTTAAAAAAACTTTTGGCAATTTTTATGGCGGATTGCTCGGGCGCATATTCGGAAATTCCGACAGGAACCTCGTCATTAATGTATCCGGGCAGGGCGGGATTATTTTCATGGAAAAGTAGTGGCAATAGCTCAATAAATCGGGCTTGCCTTTCGCTTAGTCCTTGTAGTGTACATTCGATTCGTTGCTGATTAATCCTGAGAAAATGCGTTTCTACATCATTAATGTTGATTTTCGACGCTTGTCCGATATTGCTTGCCATGCTTTATCTCATTGTTTTATATAGTAATATATTAAAATTGCAGACAAATAATATTATTTGTTTAAATAAGCCTGGTTATTATTGCTGCCCTAAAACTGTATCGGCAGGTACAGAAAAATCTTCATAGAAAAAGTATTTTTTTGGATATTGTAAAATAGATAAAAATCTATAATAATCAAATGCTTACCTGTCAATCAAGGCAAATACGTAACTGAATCTGGATCTATAAAATGAATAGTAATTTAAGCTGTTTACATCGATGCATTGAAGGACGAGTTTTGGTAGTATTCGTGCCTGTTTTGAGGGGTTTACAAGCATATTGCGGAAAGGAAACGATGTTGGCGATTTCGTAGCACTAAAAGATTTTTAACTAATGTATGTGAAATAACGATTTTTACTTGAATATATTAAATATTAATTGAGGAATACTATGTTTACTAAAGATAATAAAGTGGAAGGATATGACGCAGAACTCTTTACCGCAATGGAAGATGAACGTCGTCGTCAGGAAGAACATATTGAATTAATCGCATCAGAAAATATGACTAGCCCACGCGTGATGGAATGTCAGGGTTCTGTGTTAACCAATAAATATGCGGAAGGTTATCCGGGTAAACGTTATTACGGTGGTTGTGAATATGTTGATGTTGCTGAGCAACTTGCCATCGATCGTGCGAAAGAATTATTTGGTGCAGATTGGGCAAACGTGCAGCCTCATTCTGGTTCACAAGCCAATGGTGCTGTGTATCTGGCACTGATAAATCCGGGTGATAAAATCATGGGTATGAGTCTGGCTCACGGTGGTCACTTAACGCATGGCGCATCAGTTAATGTCTCAGGTCGTCTCTACGATGCTGTTCAGTATGGTCTGGACGACAAGGGTTATATTGATTACGACCAGGCTGAAGAATTGGCATTGGAACATAAACCGAAATTAATTATTACCGGTTTTTCTGCCTATTCACGTATTGTTGATTGGGAACGTTTCCGTGAGATTGCAGATAAAGTTGGTGCATTAATGATGGCCGATATTGCCCACGTTGCGGGTCTGATTGCTACCGGTGAGTATCCAAGTCCGGTGCAGATTGCCGATATCACTACCACTACGACCCACAAAACTTTGCGCGGTCCTCGTTCCGGTATGATTATGGGAAAGGCTAATGAAGATGTTCAAAAGAAGATTAACTTCATGGTTTTCCCTGCCTATCAGGGTGGTCCGCATATGCATACAATCGCGGCCAAGGCCGTTGCATTTAAGGAAGCCATGGAGCCTGAATTCAAAATTTATATCCAACAGGTCAAGAAAAATGCCAACGCGATGGCAAATACTTTCGTCGAGCGTGGTCTGAAAATCGTTTCAGGTGGTACCGATAATCATCTATTTCTGGTGGACATGATTGAAAAAGGGCTGACAGGCAAGGAAGTTGATGCTGCAATTGGACGTGCACATATCACTTGTAACAAAAACTCAGTTCCCAACGATCCGCAATCACCTTTCGTGACCAGTGGTATACGTGTTGGTACACCCTCAATAACAACACGTGGTTTTGATGAAGCTGATTGTAAACAGGTTGCTAACTGGATTTGTGACATCATGGATAATATGGGCGATGATTCTGTTATCG
>CAYTIZ010000226.1:0-4388 GCA_964437885.1 uncultured Enterobacteriaceae bacterium | reverse complement strand
CCAATTGGTCATAATAAAGTGCATTTCATGTTCGCTTTTATCCAAAGCTTCGATCATTTTATATATTGTAGGAACCCCAGTAGGCTTCCATTCTTTATTTACAATACTGATATCGAAACCAGAAAAAACGCGACAAAGATAGAGAATTCTCATTATAGATTAAGCTTATTTATCAAACAGAGGATCTAGACCAAATTCATCTATAGACGAAGACAAGCCTCGTTCACATAACCATGACATGGTATATAGTGAGAAAGGATTTTTTATTTCATGGATATTTTTTACGAATGTCTTAAATCCAAAAGAGTGATAATGATTTCCATAACGAGAAATATAATCAAAGTACTTTATCAAATAATTTCGTCGCTCCCGTCCAAGAGCAAGCCTTAACAACAATGATAACGGAACAATTGCACAAGAGGCTTTTTTACTCCACGCACTTATAGGAGGATTAAATTCTTTAAACAATTCTTTGTAATTCCAGGACGACAGATATTTTCGATATAGCTTTTGTTTATAGCGTAATTCAACCGGCACATCGCACCAAAACCTGACAAACTCTCCATCCCATAAAGGTAACTGCCAGTTCAAAGAAAAATAATCATAGACTCGCTGCCCATTAATTATATATTTAGTTTGACGCTCCTCAAACTCCCATCGTTCGTATAAATTCGCCAATTCATTACTAGTTAGTTCATCGTGAATAAAATCTTTTTCAACATTTATTAGAAGTTGGATGATATTTTCATTTATTTTTTTTGTGTTATTTTCAGTTAATAACTTTCCCCACAAACTATAATGTTTTTTTATTAACTCTGACAATAAATCACTCAATGTTGCCTCTCGGCTCATCAAGCTCTCAGGGATATGTCCGCCACTGTTAAAATCACCACTTTGACCATTTACAATTAAAGTATCAGAAAATAATCGCCCTGCTTGTTTTAATTTATATATAGGCAACAGATCTTGGTAATTTGGAACGACATTCAAGCCATCAGCAAAGATGCTATACTCTTTTCTTATCTCTGACTGATAAAATGACCTCGTTTCCTTAGAATTAATAGAAACAAACTCCCATGGAACAGCAAGTTTCTCCGAAACATCTTTTCCTATTCTCGCATCGGCATTGCCACTTGGCCCATACGAAAAAGCACTTAAGTTTTTATATCCATGTTCAACTAATTTTGCCAACACTAATCTTGAATCCAACCCGCCACTAATAGGAACAACAATGGGGGCATTATTCGCACTTTTTATAAGGCGCTGGATTGAGTCATCTATTACTTCGCCTAATTTAGCTACAAAATAATATTCGGATCCTTCAGTTTTATTATGCTCATCATGATACAAATAATACTTTCCAAATACAGGAGAAGATGAATCATGATTAAGTAATAAATATTCACACACTCTTAATTGCTTGATGTTTGAATATAACGTTTTATTTCCAGTGACGTAACCAAGTGCAAGGCAATCGAAAACTGACTCTCCAATTACATTTGTATTTTTTACATTATCTTTGAGCTTATTCGCATCGTTACTAATTAATAGTTCATCACCTTGAACGGAATAAAATACAGGGTAACTTCGACAATAATCAGTAAACGCAACTACTTCATTTTTTGTTTTAGCAATAATAGAAAAAGATTCGTTCCATTTTGAAAGCCAATCAGATAATGTTTTCTGGGTAACATCCGTATTTAATAAAAAACCAGCAACTTCAAGAGAAAAATTTTCGCTTCCTGCATGCCATATTTTTACGCCTGACTTCTCTTTATATTTCCAAGCTGTAGATTCTCCAATCAGAACTTGCGCCTCAAAATATTTTTTTTTATAACGCTCATACTTATTTTTCTCAAAATTAATTATATTCAAACATCTCCCCAGAAATATTTTTTAGCAAACCATTCGGGACAGCCCTCGCTTTCCATAGCTTTTTCAACAGCATCTTTCAATTCATTTTCATCAAAACGAATACGATTAAATTGGTCCGGTTTTGCTGAAATTATTTCACACCTTTTCTTTAAACCTTCTAATGTTTCTTCAGAAAACGGCCGATTTTTCAAATCAAGCAACACAATTCCTCTTTCACTGGCGAGAGCATTAAAAAATGCTGTCCCAGCAAAATCAAATATATAAACGTTTGCATCTATATCTTCATTATCAAATCTGCCTGACAAAATAGGAATATTCCAATGTTCTTGAATTTTTAAGTGGTGATAAAAACCTCCGGGATGTACTTTGACAGAAACATCATATTTCATTTTTTTCAATGTATTGACTACCCATGCTTGAGTGTCAACGATCAAAGGATCTGGGGTTTTAAACTCTAAAGGCCCCATATCTTTTTCACCAAGAAACGAGCCAGCAACAAGGATTACATTTTTCTTGTTACACGGCCTATTCTTTTTGTTTTTATCTATATGGGAACTTTTCCAAATTAGTTGATGTTTTATAGAGCCAATAGAAATAATATCCGGTTTAAATTCAGGCAAATAATATGTTGCTCTTCGATCAAGTCTAGATTTCAAAGCGTCCGCTTCACCTTTGCCATGTACATGGTATACACCACAGTAAGGCAACTCGGAAAGTCCCCAGTGAGCATCATCATAAAAGGCACGATCTCCGCCATGAGAAAAACGCCACACTTTGCGACCCATTACTTGATATTTCCAGTTTAATAAACGGCCATTTTGCTGCGGCGTACCGCCTATTAACACTTCCCCTGCAACTTTGGCATATTTTAACTTTTCAATAAAGCAAGCTTTATCTAGTGCTTGATTTAATCTTTCAATTAAAAATATACCAGCAATAATTTTTGCTTTTATTATATATTGATGTGCAATATTTAATTTCATTAATATCTTTTCAAACTCATTTATAATAACTGAAACTAACTCATAGACCTCCTCATTTGATTTGTTATTTAATGTCCATGACCAGAGCTCAGGGCGTATATTTACAGGTTCTGACTCTATATTTAACATATGTTGACGAAGCAAGGGGCATTCATTTTGAAGGTCATATCGCTTTAATTTATTTTTTATATTTATATCTAATTCACTTTTACAACGACGCGCAACATTAATTATTTTTTGTTTGAGTGGAATCGATTTTATAGTTCCGGGAAAGAATTCGCTTATACTCTTAAGTCCACTCAACACATTCTCTTCTTCGTTAAGAAGACAGAATGATACAGGGTAGTCATGAGGGTCTATATTGATTAGTTGATTATTCATTAACGCATAATGACCATCAACAGCAGCTTTTGCTATTCTAATTAAATCAATATTTATTACTGATAAAATTGAGACTGCACCTAGTTTCATATTTCCCGATAAATTTCCACGATATATTATGTTTACAAGTATTTTTGTTATAGTCGTAGATAAATCAAGATACGTTAAATAAGGTGTTGGCCACAGAAATTCTTCGTCATTATTACCTAGGCTATCATATGGTAATGTATTAAGAGAAAGATGTAATAAAGGTTTAGACAAAATGCAGACTGAATTTAATTGTGTCTTATAGATTACTTATATTTATTTCGGAAAATAAGTTAGTCAAGAATTTAAGAAATAATTTTATTATCAGCACCATTTGATAATAAAAACTGGAAACATTATTTCAATATATTTACTATGTTGAAATGTGGACATGACCATTCTGATTAATTGATTACTTTAATCAACCATTTGACAAACTTTATTAGCCAAATTCGTTTTGCTATTTCATAAGCTGAATCAATACTCCAACAAATATAGTGAACAATCCTTAGTTTAATTCGATCAATTGGAGAGTTGAATCGAGACATTTGATTGTAAAGATATTCTTTTTCAAAAGCATAAGGTACAGAAGTAATTTTTTTTGCTTCAACAACCAATTGCCTTGTAGATGTTTTATCGAAACCACTTACATAACTATTCTTTCCCGACTCTAGGTAGCTTTTCTCACGAACATATGCATCATTCATATCATAACGCTTTTCATCACATATCACATGTTGGTGATCCCGCAATTCTTCAATTTTAGATTGACCAGGGGAACACTCTCTAATTTCACCAAACCCCCACTTCTCCAATACTATCCTGAGCATCTCATAGTCAAAAGAATAAAGATGAGCATAACCACCAAGAATTTCATCCATCTCTCGGCTGATAGCTAATGTTTGACCACCAGGAGAGATTAAAAGCCTCATGAAACTAGCTCCTATACCCATATGATTGCTGTAGTGCTTAGAACCACTAAAAAATGACACGTCATTGTTAACATATGCTTCAGCTGCTTTTTTTAAACTCGGCACAAGTATTCGAATTGTACCGCCTACTTTCATTATTCGATTAAATTCAGAAATTGTTTTCTCTAGTCTGAAGTGAGGTACGTGCTCT
>CAYTIZ010000225.1:0-4388 GCA_964437885.1 uncultured Enterobacteriaceae bacterium | reverse complement strand
GCAACTTGTTTAGCATAGTAAGTCAGGATTCCATCAGCACCGGCACGTTTACATGACAATAAGGATTCCATAACGGTACTTTTTTCATCTAGCCAGCCATTGTTTGCGGCTGCTTTTAACATGGCATACTCACCACTGACATGATAGACATAGGTTGGTCTGCCATAAGTGGTTTTAACGCGATAGACAATATCTAGGTAAGGTAATCCGGGTTTGACCATGACCATATCGGCACCTTCATTTAGATCAAGTTCAACTTCAGTTATTGCTTCATCAGTGTTGGCTGGATCCATTTGGTAAGTATATTTGTCACTGCCACCCAGATTTTCAGCCGAGCCAACGGCATCACGAAAAGGGCCATAAAAGCTTGATGCATATTTTGCCGAGTAAGCTAAAATTTTTGTATTGATATAGTTATTCGATTCCAATGCAGACCGGATGCGACCAATACGACCATCCATCATATCTGATGGAGCAACAATATCTGCACCGGCTTCAGCATGAGACAATGCTTGTTTAACCAGAACCTCGACAGTTTCATCATTGATGACATAACCATCTTTATTGGTTAAGCCGTCTTGGCCGGAAAGAGTAAATGGGTCAAGTGCAACGTCTGTTATAACGCCGAGATTAGGGTAATGTTGTTTCAATTGACGAACGGCTGTTTGTACTAAACCATCAGGATTCCATGCTTCAGCAGCATCGGCACTTTTCTTGTCGTCAGATACAACCGGGAATAGTGCGATGGCAGGGATTCCAAGTTCTGTTAATGTTTTTGCTTCTTCGAGTAGCAGATCAATACTTAAGCGTTCTATGTCAGGCATAGATTCTATTGCAGTTCGTTTATTTTCCCCTTCAATAATAAACATTGGATATATCAGGTCATCCGTTGAAAGTTTTGATTCGCGCATGAGTCGGCGCGAGAAGTTATCCGCACGCATACGGCGAGGACGCGATATCGGGAATGAGCCTTTTTCTGATTTTTCAGTCATGAGTTGCTGAATTTATTTTTAGAGTACTAGTCTATATAGTGTAACCTAAAAGCAGCAATACAATAAAATATAATAACTAAATTCAATATGACTCATTATCAGCAATTCTTTTTGGAACATGAAGCGGCATTTCGATTAGCCTGCTTTATTGTTTTATTATTGTTATTTTTAGTTCTGGAAAGAATATGGCCACGTCGATTACCTGATAAAAATAATCGTTTACGACGTCTCAACAATATTATTTTACTCGGAATTAATTTTCTTGCGGCTCGTTTTTTGGTGCCTTTAGCAACCTATCAGTTGGCGATCATAGCTTCTGAAAAAGAGATTGGTTTATTCAACATTGTATCCGTACCATTTATTATGAATGTGATATGCACAATCATCATATTTGATCTATTGATCTATATTCAGCATGTTGTATTTCATAAATTTGAATTTTTTTGGCGAATACATCGTGTACATCACACCGACCTTGAAGTTGATGTTACAACAGCTGTCCGCTTTCATCCCTTCGAGATTGTCATGTCCCTGTTTTATAAATTGGCTGCGGTGTATCTTGTCGGGCCAGTTGCTTTTGCTATTGTTTTATATGAAATATTATTGAATGGGGCTGCCTTATTTACGCACAGTAATATACTGATTAATGAGAAGGTCGATACTATATTGCGTCGTGTATTTGTAACGCCCGATATGCACCGGATACATCATTCTGTTGTTAAACGCGAGACAGATAGTAATTATGGTAATATCCTTTCGTTCTGGGACAGGATTTTCAGAACCTATCGACACAGACCTGAGGCGGGATATAACAATATGGATATTGGTCTTAATGAATTCCGTGATATTGCGTCAGGACAATATCTACAATTATTAAAAAACCCATTTACAACGAGTAAGTAACAATGAATCAAGAAAATGCTGTATTAGAGCGATATTCAGAAGGTGCAAATGAGCGTCAGGAAGCCCTGTGTTGTCCGGTGGATTATCAAACCCATTTACTGAATATATTGCCGGAAGAAATTATAGAGAAAGATTATGGTTGTGGAGATCCATCACGTTATGTTCGTGAAAGTGATGTCGTGCTCGACCTGGGTAGTGGTAGTGGCAAGATATGTTATATGGCAGCTCAGCTTGTTGGTGATAACGGAAAAATCATTGGTGTTGATATGAATAATGATATGTTGGCATTGGCACGTCAGTATCAAACAGCCATGGCAGAAAAAATGGGTGGTGATCGGGTCAAGTTTGTAAAAGGCAAGATTCAGGATCTGGCTTTAGATGTTGATGCTATGGAACAATGGTTGCAATCAAACCCGGTAACTAATGCAAATGATATTGCGGCATTAGATGCATGGAAGGAAAATCAATGTTCACAATCACCATTGATTGAGGATAATTCTATTGATCTGGTGATATCAAATTGCGTTTTGAATCTGGTGGGTGATGCAGAGAAACAACAACTCGTGAATGAAATATTTCGTGTGGTGAAACCGGGTGGTCGTATTGCAATTTCAGATATTATTAGCGATGAATTAATTCCTGAACATTTAAAGGAAGACGAAGAATTATGGAGTGGTTGTATCTCAGGTGCATTTCAGGAACTTGAGATGTTGAAGATGTTTCAGGAAGCAGGTTTTGTTGCTGTTTATTATGACAAATGGTCAGATGCTCCCTGGCAAGTCGTAGAAGATATAGAGTTTCGTTCGGTAACTTTAACAGCAATTAAAAGAGAACAAGTTGATTGTATTGATAAAGGTCATGCTGTTATTTATCGTGGCCCCTATGATTTTATTGTTGATGATGAGGGTCATGAGTTTCCGAGAGGAGAGAGAATGGCGGTATGTGAACGTACGTTTAATTTATTATGTAATGCTCCTTATAAAGAGGATTTTATTGCGATAGCACCCGCAATTGAAAAAGAACCACGACAATGGTGCGCTGCGCCGGGGACAAAACGATCTGCAGCAGAAACAAAGGGTGGTAATCATTCAATGAGCACTGAGCAATCGTCTTGTTGTTAATCAGAGGATCTTAAAATAGAGGATAAGTAATGACGGCAAAAATAATTGACGGTAAAGCCATCTCTGGATTTGTTAGAAAAGAATGGAAAGAGCGAGTAGACAGACTTAAGGAAAAAGGGGTGCTGCCAGGCCTGGCTGTAATTATTGTCGGAGATAACCCCGCATCAAAGCTTTATGTCAGCAATAAGATTAAAGCCTGTCATGAAGTAGGACTTCATTCAGAAGCGCATGATTTACCGGAAGATATTTCAGAAAAGATGCTGTTGAAATTAATCGGTGAATTAAATGAAGCAAAAAAAATCAATGGTATTTTAGTGCAATTACCTTTGCCTAAACATATCGATGAACATAAGGTGTTAGAGGCAATCAAGCAGGATAAGGATGTTGATGGTTTCCATCTTTACAATGTTGGCGCATTGATGACGGGAAATACGGTGTTTCCTCCTTGCACTCCTTTTGGTGTGATGAGAATGTTGGAATATTGCAATATACCCATAGCAGGCCAAGATGCAGTTATCATCGGCAGAAGCAATATTGTTGGTAAGCCGATGGCGATGATGTTGTTGCAGAAAGATGCAACAGTAACAATTTGTACATCAAAGACGAAAGATCTTATAAGCCATACCAAGAATGCTGATATTCTGGTCGTCGCAACGGGCAGGCCTGAAATGATCAAGGCAGAACACGTTAAGGAGGGTGCTGTTGTTATCGACGTCGGTATTAATCGGCTTGAAAATGGCAAACTTGTCGGTGATGTTGATTTTGACAGCGTTAAAGAAATAGCCGGGCATATTACACCAGTACCCGGTGGAGTAGGACCTATGACGATCACAATGCTAGTTGCCAATACGGTTTTAGCAGCAGAGAGGGATAGTGGTAATTCACCAGGCAACTGATTAGAAACACTATTTCAAAGGAAAAGCAGCAGCTGTTTTTATTAGCCTGTTTTAAATTTCATTGATGTAAATCGTTATATATAGAATAAGATAGTTTCTCAATCAGGGATAAAATTATATAACCAGGCAAAAATAGCGCCACCTATTCCCGCATCAACAAGCGCATACAAGGTTCCTATGACAATACTACCTATACCCTGCATGGCTTCATAGCCAGGATAGATTGATGCGACGACAGTCAGGAATACAGCACCGTAACCCGGCCAAATCATGTTTGCAATGCTGACAATAAGTATAGCCAGTCCCCAAAATATGCTACAAGTTATAGCAAACTTCTTGATAGATAGTTTCATAATCCCTCCGTTAAACGATGATTCGTAATGCCAGATAAGGTGCAACATTAAACAGGATGATACTTATTTTATAGGGTCTTCCCCTGATCGAGTGGGTAGATTACTGTAAGGGCTATGAGAGAT
>CAYTIZ010000224.1:0-4390 GCA_964437885.1 uncultured Enterobacteriaceae bacterium | reverse complement strand
AATAATTCTGACTGTAACATCTGCGTCATCCAGTCAGTATCATCATCAACACCATCAACGACATCAACTTCTATTTCAGCGCCACCCGTTAAAGTCGAGCCCATTGTGCCTTCCTGAGCTAATAACATCAGTTTATCCAGATTATTGCGCTCAATGAGTAGTATCTTTATTTCAGTCTTGGCTTTTACCGAGAATTGGCGTGGTTGTAGTTGTGCCAGGGCATATTTAGCTCTATCGCTATCACTTCCTATAACGCTATCAAGCTGTTTATTAGCGTGTAATTCAACCTCACCATCTAACAGATAATATGAATAATCATCCTTATCACCCTGTTTAAAGATGTACCTTGATTTTTTAACATTTAATATCTTGGCTTTATCCAGCAATTTTGCCTGAAGATTCTTAGGTAATTCATTGATCGGTATGAGCTGTTCAATTTTTGCTCGAAGCTGTTGGTCTGTTTCTGACATCGTTTTTAGAGTGCGTTAAGTTTTCACTATTATTGTTTTTGGTCAATCCAGACCATAGACTCGTTCATATTCGTAGACCAAAATCAGCAGGATTTTGGCTACTATTTAGTATTACATGATAAGCTTGAATTGTCAGCCAGACAGACAATAAATGAGCCCTCATTCTAGCCCGGCAACATAAGGATTGGTCCTTTTAAAATGATGTTAAGCGAGCTGTTCAATCCTGAAAATACCATGAATCTGGATTACCGGATCCTGTCGATCGTAGCTATATTACTGTTTTTAAGTCTGATATTTTTTATACAGGCAAGCAAACGCTTTTTACGCGGGAAAACACTGACAGCAAGCATCCAGACTCTGTCTGCATTATCTCTCTGTCTTGCTGGACTGTTATCTCTCTCTATTGCAATAAATTTAGTCAGTTATGATCGCCTTACCTTTGAACAACCCATTGCCGAATTGAGATTTAAACAACTTGAAGAACAACGATTTCAAGTAAATATTTCATATCAGAATGATAACAAGGTTGATGCGTATTTAATCAATGGCGATGAATGGCAAATAGATGCTCGTATTATTAAATGGCATGGCTGGGCACAAATACTGGGGCTAAATGCACAGTACCGTTTGGAAAGAATTAGCGGACGCTATAGCGATATTGAAGAAGAACGAAAAAAAATCCGCACAGTCTATGCACTAGCACCTAAAGATCAAATTGATTACTGGAAATTGATTAATGATTATAAAAAATGGTTGGCCTGGATAGATACTTATTATGGTAGTGCTGCTTATATGCCAATGGCAAACGATGCATCATATTCAGTATCTCTTACACAATCAGGCTTAATTGCTCGACCACTTGATACAAAGACAGAAGAAAAAATAAAGTTTTGGTAAATCTAAAATGTAATACTGATACAAACACCCTCTTCGTCTTTCAAATTGCTAGCAAAAATTTTCCCACTATGAAATTCAGCAATTAACTTTGCAACGAAAAGTCCTAATCCCAAATGCGGACCTGCATCAGTTCGCTCACTACGTACAGACACCATTGAATTAAATAATTCATCGAGCATATCATCTGCTAAACGAGGACCAAAATTAATAATTTGAATCGTTATAGCATCAGTTTTATTGATTAAATTAATTTTTATTTCTTTATCTGGATAAGAAAAATCAACGGCATTACTAATTAGCTTATCCAGCATTTGAAAAAATAAATCCCTGTTTATATCCATATTCAAATTTGTATCAGGGACCATTAATTTAAATGATTGATCAGGATAGGCCAGTCGATAACCATCAAGACATTGTTTCAAGAATTCATTTAGATTCTCTTTTTGTTTGTCAGCTTCCTGTAGTGCCTGCTCTAGCCGTGCCGCTTCAGTTAAACGTGTTAGTAATGTTTGCAAACGATGCAAGCCTGTATCAGCCGCTTGAAGTATTTCTTTTCGACTTTCCTCATCTTGCTCATCCTGTAACCGATCCAGTGACGATTTAACAATAGCCATCGGCGTACGAAGTTCGTGTGATAATCGACCAACCATACCTTCAAGGTAGATATGATACTGTTGTAATCTTTCCAGCATACTGCCGAAGCTTCGAGACAACTCACCAATTTCATCACTAGAATGGCTTAACGTAATTTTACCTTTTACTTTTCCATATTCATCTATGGCCTCGGTTGTTTCCCGATTAAGTTTGATAAGGCGAGAGGATAATCGACTGGCGAATAGTAAAAGTAAAAATACAACAACAAAAAATATCAATAGAGTTTTATTAAACAGGCCTGCTAATACTTGTCGTTGCATGATCTGAATATTATTCGTCGTCTCTTCAATAACAACAGCACCGATAACTTTATTATCAAACCAGATGGGTGTTGCTGCAGAAACAATAACCGCTTTCCCATCTGGCGAAGAACGCCAGCGTGTTTGAGTATTACCGGATAACGCATCCTTTACTTCATCGCCTTGTAATCGGGATGCCCCAGCCAAATCATCCTTAAAATAATCATAGGCAGGCGGTAATAACAATGTGTAGATAATATTAAAGGCATTATCAGGAAACACACGCCTCAGGCTTCCATCACTTGCAAGCACTTGTCCTGCTTTATCGAGCACCCAGATGCGTCGCCCTTCACTACGACCTTGCGTATAAATTATTGTTTCAATTCTCCTTGATGAACTTATTACTTTTCCAGGCTCATCGTAAACAGTTCCGCCATAAGTACTAATTGCACTATTTTTTGTCTGGTCTATATCGTTAAAAACAAAACCAAGTCGCTCTCCAATTAAATATGCCGGAATCTTTATTTCAAGGTTATAACCAGTTTCGGTTGTTTGCCACACTGCGGAGGTATTGGTTAAATTCTTTTGTGTCCGTGTTTCTACGCCGTAGGCATCTAGACCTTCTTCGTATCGAAAAGGTCTGACTAATCCAGGGCTGCTTAGAGCAAAATAATCTTTTTGTAATCGTTGATATTTGTCACGATAAACCACAACAAAATGATCGCCATTAATATGGTCTGATTGATCCAGAGTAGAATAGATCAACTCATCATCTTCAACTTGTATTAACACATAATAATAATGTTCATCCTTGCTGATTATTAATTTAAAATTATCAAGATTTGATGGCGAATCAGAATGATACGTATCAGACCAATCGATATAGGATTCCCAATCATCAGTATAGCCATCAAGTTGAACGATATTATTCAACCTATGCACATATAACACTTTTCTATCTTCGCTGAAGCTTGTATCAAATAAACGGGGTTTATCATTCAGAGACCCGGCAACAGCATAGGCTGTATCGACCAGAGATGCTTGCAGAGTATCCCTCAGGTAAGATTCCATCTGACGTAAATAATCAAACCCCATATACGGAATGATTAACACCGCAATTGACAGCAGCATTAATTTGCTACGCAGGGAAAATTTTATTTTTGAATTCCTCATAAATAACCAATTAAAGCCACAGACGCTTACATGGACGTAGGTGGTAGAGTCGTGTCGGGAACAACGATCGAGAAAAAAAAGAACACAGAGAACACAGAGAACACAGAGAAATAAAAACTAATGCTGATTTTTTTACTACATAATACATGTTTATTATAATGTTTTTATCTGTGATCTCTGCGGCAAATTAATAAAACTTAAGTTTTCCATCTGTAGCCTATTCCATATACTGTTTCGATGTGATCGAAAGAATCATCCAATTCTTTAAATTTTTTACGTATCCGTTTTATATGAGATGTAATCGTTCCATCATCAACAAAGATATTTGAATCCCCCATGAGTTGTTCTCTGTTTTTTACGTGACCTATTCTTTTTGCCAGCGAATGTACCATCCAGAATTCGGTTAAACTTAAATCAACAGTCGTGCCACTCCACTCAACCTGAAAACGTTGCGTATCTATCATCAATTGTTCATACTTGATTTGTTCAGACTCTGTTGCTGTTTGTAACGCCTGTATTCGTCGAAACAGCGCTGCTATACGAGCAAGAATATGCGGCATGCTTGTATCTTTACTGAGGTAATCATCCGCACCTAAACGTAGGCCAGAAATCGTATCGAAATCAGAATCGCGTGCCGTCAAAAAAATAATCGGTAATGTGCGGGAAAGTGAGCGGATTTCCCGGCATAAATCAAAACCCGCTTCAACATCATCTCCCAGACCAATATCCAGAATGGCAAGATCAGGTAAGCGTTTATTTACCATAGCCAAAGCATCTTGCTTGTTATTACAAGTAATAACCTCATAACCTTGTTCGCGAATTGCTTTCGCATAGTTTTCACAAAGTATCGGTTCATCTTCCACCAGAAGAATTTGTTTAGGCATAGATTACTCCATAATCTTGTTTTTTTAGGTAATTCTAAAAATGCACTTTACCTACTTTAGAGGGATTGTTTGA
>CAYTIZ010000223.1:0-4393 GCA_964437885.1 uncultured Enterobacteriaceae bacterium | reverse complement strand
CAACGTATGTGCTATATCGCAATCACTGTCATTGCCTTGATTGCTGCGATTCATAATCCGAAAGGTATTATGAAATTCGTCTATAGCCCATTAGTCCTTATTGCTGCAGTAATTGGCGTCGGAATAGCCGGAAGACAAGTATGGTTACAACATTTACCACCGGAACTGGTCCCTGAATGTGGCCCAGGATTAGAATATATGCTGGAAGTTTTTCCGTTTGCTGAAGCGATGAAAATGATTTTAAGCGGCTCCGGTGAATGCTCCGAAGTTCACTGGACGTTTCTAAGTTTCAGTATTGCCGAATGGAGTCTGGTTTGTTTTAGTCTGATTGTTATTTTAACAATAAGTATGATGCTTAAATTAAAAAATAAGTCTGAGAGCTCTAGCTAAAAATCTACTTAAATCGTGGTGGCATGCCGGGAGGCATTCCACCACCCATGCCACCCAACCCTCGCATCATTTTAGCCATACCGCCTTTACCGGCCATTTTTTTCATCATCTTTTGCATTTGTTTAAATTGTTTTAACAATTTATTAATGTCTTGAATCTGCGTACCCGAACCTTTGGCAATACGTTTTTTTCGCGAACCGTTAATAATGTCTGGTTTAATTTTTTCCTTTCGCGTCATCGAATCAATTATCGCACCTAGTTTGATAAATTCACGATCATTAACCTGTGCAGCTGCTCCAACGGGTAATTGATTCATGCCAGGTAACTTATCCATTAATCCTGCAATGCCACCCATATTGCTCATCTGTTTTAATTGTTCACGAAAATCTTCGAGGTTGAAGCCCTTTCCTGTCTTAAGTTTCTTTGCCAGTTTTAGTGCTTGTTTCTGATCTGTTTTTTCTTCGACTTCTTCAATCAAACTCAGAACATCACCCATACCCAAAATACGAGACGCTATACGCTCAGGATGAAATGCAGATAATTCATCACTCTTCTCACCCGTGCCCATAAATTTGATTGGCTTACCGGTAACATATTTAACCGTCAGAGCTGCACCACCACGCGCGTCGCCATCGGTTTTGGTCAAAATGGAACCTGTTAACGGTAAAGCCTGATTAAATGCAGCGGCAGCATTAACAGCATCCTGCCCCGTCATACTATCGATCACAAATAAAGTCTCGACTGGCGTAAGCACTTTATGAACAGATTGAATTTCCTGCATCATTTCATCATCAATATGCAAACGCCCGGCACTATCGACAATAAGAACATCAATAAGCTGAACTCTGGCAAAGTCCATCGCATTTTTGGCAATGTCAGTTGCTTTCTCATTTTCATTACTCTCAATCCAGATCAGATCATTATCCTTAGCCAGGGTCTGTAATTGTTTTATTGCGGCTGGTCGGTAGATATCGCAACTAACGACAGCGACTTTTTTCTTTTCATTTTCTTTCAGATATCGACCTAGTTTTGCTGCCGTTGTTGTCTTACCAGCACCTTGTAAACCGGCCAGAAGAATAACTGCAGGAGGTTGAGTATTCAGGTTTAATGGCTCGTGACGATCTCCCATCAGGGAAACCAGTTCCTCATTGACAATTTTGATTAATGCCTGACCTGGAGTAAGACTGGTTAATACTTCTTTGTCCAGCGCACGTTCACGCACATGTTGAATAAAATCTCGAACAACTGGTAAAGCGACATCCGCTTCCAACAAAGCCATACGCACTTCGCGCAAACCATCACTGATATTTTCTTCGCTTAAACGACCGTAACCGCGTAAATCTTTAAAAATCCGGGTTAATTTCTCTGAAAGAGTGTCAAACATATGATTTTAGTCATCTTAAATATTGTGAAAATCGGACGCTATTCTAACTTATTAAGATGCAACTTAAAAAGGTCACTAATACCTAAGGACACTCCTAAAAATGCACTTTTTCCGCGATGATCGCCATGGACGGTGAAAATGTAGATTTTGCAGGAGCAAAAATCTACGGCGTTGGCTCCGTGCTCGAATGACCACCATGGATGGTGGGAATGCAGTTTTCGCCTATAGCGCCTACTGTTGGTACTCTATCTCCTGCATCCATGAAGTCGTCCGCGCGGAGCCTCCTTATACTCACGAAAAAATCACTATTTTTAGATGTGCCCTTACAAAGAATCAACACTTCTACAGCTCGCCAGAATATGCAATCATCGCTTATTAATTTTTAAACACACCAATATATGAGTATTCAAGCCATTATCGCTGTTTTGTTATATCTGACATCTGCCTCGCTGTTAGGCGTTAGACTCTATGGTTCTTCAGAAATTTTTAACAAAACTCGAACCATAGTCCTGCTATTAGGCGCTATCGCGTTAATCATACATTCTCATTTATTGTTTCAATCGATCGTTTTGGCAAATGGCCTGGATTTCGGCTTTTTTAATGCCGTTTCACTGATTGGCTGGTTGGTGGCGTTGATAGTATTGCTCAGCTCCTTGTATAGCCCTCTGGAAAATTTATTATTATTTCTGTTTCCTGCTGCCGCATTGGCAATTTTACTGGAACTGTTTATTCCTGACACACGAATTCTTAGCGACTCTTTATCTATGGGTTTACGTATCCATATCCTGTTATCTATTTGCGCCTATAGCTTATTAATGATCAGTGCTGTTCAAGCCGTCATGCTTGCCGTACAAGAAAGGCTTATCAAAACGAAACGTGCCGCAAAAATCATGAATACATTGCCACCATTACAGGTTATGGAAGAACTGCTAATTCAAATTATTGTTATTGGTTTTTTTACCTTGAGCCTGAGTCTCGCCTCAGGAATGATGTTTATTGATGATTTATTTGCCCAACATCTTATCCATAAAACGGTATTGTCAATATTTGCCTGGGTAATTTATTGCATTTTACTCTGGGGACGATGGTCAGCAGGTTGGCGTGGCAAACGAATTATTCGCTGGACTTTGGGTGGGTTTGCCACATTATTGCTCGCCTATATTGGCTCTAAATTTGTCCTTGAAGTTCTCCTGCATCGCGTATAAAACTGTTTATTTTCCGAATAACTCTTGAATAAGTGTGGGGTTATCCATCAGAATAGCCTCTGGTCATTATTGAGGTTATTATTTTTTGGACGACATACCGTTATCGGTTCTCTTTGGAATCCTGTTTATTTTACTCATTCTCTCTGCTTTCTTTTCCAGCTCGGAAACCGCCATGATTGCGTTAAACCGCTATCGACTGCGTCATTTGGTTAAAGAAGGAAAACGCAGCGCCATTATTTCAGAAAAATTGCTGCAACGTCCTGACCGTCTGATTGGTCTTATTTTACTCGGTAATAATCTGGTTAATTTTATTGCTGCATCAATTGCAACCTTGATTGGTATCCGTTTACTGGGAGATCTCGGTGTTGCTCTTGCTCCCTTTGTGTTACTTGCTGTTTGGCTTATTTTCGCGGAAGTCATTCCAAAAACATTGGCTGCCATAAAGCCAGAGACGATAGCCTTTCCGGCCAGCTATATACTTGCTCCATTAATGAAAATTACTTATCCGGCAGTCTGGCTAGTCAATAGCGTGTCAAACGGATTATTGTCTTTAGTTGGTTTAAACGTAAAAGAACAGGAAGACGCACCCTTATCTCGTGAAGAATTAAGAACGATTGTGCATGAAGCAGGCACACTCATTCCGCAACGCCATCAAAGCATGTTAATTAATATTCTCGAACTGGAGAATGTTACGGTTGATGACATCATGGTGCCACGCAATGAAGTTGCTGCCATTGATCTGAATGATCCAATTAACGAAATAATCGAACAAATTAGTCACAGTCAGCATACACGCTTACCTGTTTATGAATCTAATATAGATAATATTATCGGTGTTCTTCACCACAGGCGTATGACACGCATACTAAATAGCAAAAATGAGCTAACTAAAGAAGCAATTAAGGAAGTTTTGATAGATTGCTATTTCGTTCCAAAGGGCACACCTTTACATACGCAAATGATGAATTTTCAACAAAATAAACGTCGTTTCGGTATTGTTGTAGATGAATATGGTGTCATTCAGGGATTGGTAACTTTAGAAGATATACTCGAAGAAATCGTCGGTGAATTTACCACCGATATGCAAGCCTATAATCTGGATATTCAGAAACAGGATGATGCTTACTATCTAATAGATTGTTCCATACATCTGCGCGAAATAAATCGTCAATTAAAATGGAATTTGCCTACAGAAGGGCCTAAAACATTAAACGGCCTGTTATTAGAGCATCTAGAATATATTCCAGAATCTGGAACCACTTTAAAAATCGATAATTATTTAATCGAAATTACGCAAGTCTCTGAAAATTAAGTAAAAATGGCACGTATCAAATTACTTCAAGAAAGTACTGAAAAGACAGAAGATTAACAGTCGGTCTGATTATTGCATTTATATTCTGCAAATAAACAGGAG
>CAYTIZ010000222.1:0-4399 GCA_964437885.1 uncultured Enterobacteriaceae bacterium | reverse complement strand
TTCTTCGGCAAGTGTTAACAAAGCATTTAAAGCCTCATTCAATTTTTCGCTAATGAGATCGATCTCGTCACGTAAATACAATCGAATATCGGTAGCAACCTGATCATTTCTGGATCTGCCAGTATGTAATTTTTTACCCACATCACCGATGCCTTTGACCAAGGCTGTCTCAATGTTCATGTGCACATCTTCAAGTACCGTCGACCATTGAAATTGATTAGCGTTGATCTCGGCCTCAATCTTCTCAAGACCCGCAATTATCTGCTCACTTTCTTTTTTAGTGATGACGTCTACTTTTGCCAACATGCGCACGTGAGCTATTGAGCCCATGATGTCATAATGAGCCAAACGTTGATCATAGGAGACCGACTCTGTGAAGATCTCAACAAATTTATCGGTAGGAGCCGTAAATCTCCCGCCCCAGGGTTTTTCTGTTTTATTTGAAGTCATAACTCAATGATTGTGTTTATTTTTTATAGCGTCGATAGTATATACCCATGCCAAAACTGAACAAACTAGATAAAACCAGCTTCCTGCCAAATTTTTGCAGCACAGACGTCCTTTTTATCGTTGTTTTAAGTGCTGAATTACTCGCAATTGTCTTAACTCTTGCACTTCCAATCTATTCGCGAGACATCTTGCTTGATCTGGCAATGAATTCTCTATTTGTTCAATGGATTTTTCTAAGCTGTGTCGGCTTACTCTGTCTCCTCAGAAAATATATCGCCAGACTTTCAGAAAGACGTGCTGCAACAATTAGTTACTTAATCATACTCTTAGTTGCATTAATTATTTCAGAATTAGCCTGGTGGTCGTTATACGTTTATCCAAACACAATAATTCCGACTCAAAATTTTCATAAGTTGTTTCTGTTACGAACAATGGGTATTTCTGCGATTGTCGGTGCTATCGTTTTGCGTTATCTCTATGTACAACATCAGTGGCGGAAAAATATTGAGGCCGCAGCAATGTCTCGCTATCAAGCCTTACAGTCCCGAATACGACCTCATTTCTTATTCAATTGCATGAATACCATTGCCAGCCTGACACGCAAAGCACCCGAACTGGCAGAACAATCTGTTGAAGATTTGGCTGATTTGTTTCGCGCAAGCTTATTAGAACCAACCGAACTTTATAAAATTTCTGAAGAATGGAAATTATGCCAGCACTATCTCCGTATAGAGGGGCATCGTTTGGGCGATCGATTACATGTTGAATGGGATATTGATTCATTGCCAAAAGATGCATTGCTGCCTCCATTAAGCCTTCAACCCCTACTTGAAAATACTATTTACCATGGAATAGAACGATTGCCAGAAGGCGGAACCATTCTAATAACCGGTGAATTTAACGGCACCACTCTTAATATAGATTTCACCAATCCCGTACCCCCTGCTAGTATTGAAGACACGCATAAGGGGAATAAACATGCTCAGGAAAATATTCGCCAACGATTGAACACCATCTTTGGGGAAGACAGTCATCTGATTATTAATAATATAGAGGGGCAATACAAGGTAAAACTCACACTCCCTTACCAAACGTTATGAAAATACTGATCGTTGATGATGAAGCATTAGCACGAGAAAGATTACACGATCTTGTCAACGAATTATATCCAGCTGCTATCACTATTGAAGCAGCTAATGGGATGGAAGCATTGGATAAGATTACCGAACACTCACCGGAAATTATTTTACTGGATATACGTATGCCTGGCATGGACGGGCTTGAGTTGGCGAATCATTTATTACATCTGGAAATGCCTCCAGCCATAGTCTTCACAACAGCCTATCAAGATCATGCCTTAAATGCATTTGATGCAAATGCGGTTGATTATCTACTTAAACCCATTCGTAAAGAACGTCTAAATACTGCCATAGAACGAGCAACTGTTGTTAGTCAATCCAAACTGGCAACACTTAATGAAACGGAAGGCATTACTTCTAAACGTTCACATCTTAGTGCCTTGGTACAGGGAAATATTCAATTAATTTCGATTGATAGTATTTATTACCTTAAAGCAGAACAAAAATATGTCACTGCAGCCTGGCCAGGAGGGGAAATACTACTTGATGAATCGTTAGTATCGTTAGAAGCTGAATTTATAGATTACTTTATTCGTATTCATCGTAATGCATTAGTTGCGATAAATCATATCCGCGGTTTGTCTAAAAACGATGAAGGACAACAGGTCATTAAATTATCAGACATGCCCATTGAACTAGTAGTTAGTCGACGACATCTTTCTGATGTAAAAAAAGCGCTTAAACTGCGTTAATAATTTCACGAGTAGCCGCAAGCAGCGCTAAACGCGCTATCACACCGTAAGTATAAAAACGATTCTGGCGACAATCAGACTCCTGATTTGGATCAGGTGAAATACAACAGTCATCAAATGCTAATGGTTCAAAACGCATGCCTGGCGCATTCAAATTCTGACTTGCTGAACGTTTTTCATGCACACGATAAAAACCACCTACGACTTGATGATCCACCATATAAACAACAGGTTCTGCTACAGTTTCTTCTTCTCCCCAGGTTTCGTGCGTATAGACCCCTTCCTGAATAATGACCTGACTCACTTTTTGACCTTCTTTCGTCGTTGCCATTTTTGTTCTTTCTTTGCGATTCAATTCAGCGATTTCGTTCGGACTGCGTATCGTCATCACACCCATGCCATAGGTTCCTGCATCAGCCTTTATCATAACGAACGGATCACAATCTACATTATGTTCATCGTATTTAGAGCGTATGCCATTTAACAAAAACTCAACATTTCTTGATAAACAATCAACACCATCACGCTTCATGAAATCAACTTCACCACAATTTCTAAACATGGGATCAATTAGCCATGGATCAATATCAATTAAAGCAGCAAACTCCTGTGCCACTTGTTGGTAAAAAGTAAAATGACTGGATTTCAGTCGTGTTGACCAACCTAGACTCATTGGTGGCGTTATTTCCTGTTCAATATTGTTTAATATTTCAGGTTTGCCCGCAGCAAGGTCATTATTTAATAAGATAAGATCTGGCTTGAAATCACTAACAAACACACGGTCCTGATCTCGTTGAACGGGTTCCAGTAATACCGACCTTGAAGACTCAAGATCAAGTCGAGTTGAACTATCAATATCTGGCATTAAGCTTCCAATACGTGTTTCAAAGCCTGCCTTTTCTATCATCGATTGGAGGCTGGCAATATTCTCCAGATAAAACAAATTACGCGTGTGGTTTTCAGGAACAATCAAAATTTTATCAACGGGCTTTTCAATATGTTCCACTGCCAGTTGTATTGCCTGGATACACAAAGATTCGAAAGCAGGGTTGAGATTATTAAACCCGGCAGGAAACAGATTAGTATCAACGGGTGCTATTTTATAACCTGCATTTCGCAAATCGACTGAAGCATAAAATGGCGCAGGTGTTTCGCGCCAGGCACTTCTGAACCAGGCTTCTATTGTCGCCTGTTTATCGAGCATTAAACGCTCCAGGTTCTGGAAAGGGCCGGTTAAAGCAGTTGTTAAATGAGGGACTGTCGCGATTTCATTCATAATTATTGCAATATTAAGTTATCTAATTATTGTGCATGCGGAAGCCTTTGCACGAGCAGGAATTCTGTCTCTGTTTATGACATATGGGGCTTAAATAACATCAATTCAAGTCCCCCCAAAGCTGTTGAGCATTACTTATGGCGCTGATGACTGCTGTTTCTGTTCTCAATATTCTCGGGCCCAGACTGACAGGAACATAGTCTTTTTCTATAGCTTCATTCACTTCAAGATCACTAAAACCACCTTCAGACCCCACCATTAATGCCAATTGATTATTATCTACAGTGATTTCTGGCATCGTTTGTTGGCTACCAGGGTGCAGTATTAATCGTGTTGTTAATACATCTAACGCCAGACATTCACTAAAAGAAACTGGACTCAGAAGCTGAGTTAAACGACTTCTACCACATTGTTCCGTAGCATTGATAATTATATTTTGCCAATGTGTCAGTTTATTCTGTAGACGGCTAGCCTGTATCTTCACATTACTAAATTCAGACTTAACAGGAACAATTCTATTAACACCTAGCTCAACTGCTTTTTGAATTGAAAAATCCATATGTTGGGCTCGCGAAATTGCTAAACACAAAGTGATATTCAATGATGATTCATTGTCAATTTGATGAGACTCCCTAATTTCTACCTCAGCCTTTTTTTTTGTCAGATCAACAACTATCGAATTAAATTCATAACCGGAGTCATTAAATAATTTTATTGCATCGCCAGAATGCATTCTAAGAACATGAGAGAGATGATGCGCCTTATCGCGTGGCAAAGAAACAATTTTGCCGGGCGATAACGTTAGATCAATATAAAATCTTGGAATTCGCATTATTTATTTT
>CAYTIZ010000221.1:0-4408 GCA_964437885.1 uncultured Enterobacteriaceae bacterium | reverse complement strand
AAGTTACTAGCTAAATCTTGGTGGCAAATTTCGAAATCTACCGGGAAATCTCTGTATGTATATTCAAAATCAGAACCAACAGGAGGATTCACATCTATTTCTAATTTAACCTTTTGTTTTTGCCCTTCATACCCTTGATAAAATGATAAATCTAATTGATTACTTACAGAGCTATCTTTTAATAATGCCTTCTTGATCCGTTGATCCATACGGCTTTTATCTTTTACTTCTGTCTGTACACCAAATTCTTCTAAGCTTTCTAATAATTTTTCAAGATAACCATTCCAATCAAAATTCAGGTTCGGCTCTTTTAAAATAAAATCCAGGTCTTCTGAAAACCTGGGTAATCCATATAGAATACGAAGACTCGTTCCGCCTTGAAACGCAGCAACTTTAAAAAAACCTGATTTCCATAAACCAAATAAAGCTACTTCCTGAATAATCTCTTTAATTGCCTGTTCTTCTTCAACAGCATTACCTGCTTGATATCCATCCAGTCTACGTTGGATCATTTCAATCATTACCCAACTCCTAACTCCCTGGATAATTGATCCAGAAATAATTTTACTCGCTTTTGCTTATAGACTAGTTTTAATGTTCTAATCTCAGAACTATTAATCGTTCTTAAGTATTCATAATCAATGCGCATTCCTTCAACCAACCAATCAATTCCTTGCCACTCTTTCTTTCTATAACAAATTAAATCCATTAATGCCCGAAACGGTTTGGCAATTAACATGGCCTGTTCATCTACCTGTTGTCTCAAAACCAATTCCAAAAAATACCCTTTTTCAATGGCAAGAGGGCTAAACATAAAACTGCCAAATTCTTCATGCTCATATTGCTTTGATTTTGTTCCTGGCGTGATACTCGCCGTTGTGTAAACGGCCTCAGGAATCCATCCATGATGTGCTAACGCTGTTTCCAATGAAACATAACTTCCAGAGATTAGTAACTGTGCCAAAGTAAAAGGATGCAATGGATAATCACGGTATTTACTATCTAAAACATACAAGCCTCGCTTAAGCCTGTGTAGTTCACCTGCCTTAAGTGCCCTATTAACTAAGCCATACCTGCTAGCATCACTCAAGCCCAGCATGCGTCTTAATTGCATATCATTAAGAACTCGATTGGCTTGATTAGAATCAATGATTTTCTCAGTAAGCGACTGCATTAACTATTTCCAGATACTTTCATATAATGGAAGTATAGAGAAATACTTCGTAAAGTACAAATTTACGTCCTAGATTATTTAATAATATATATCAATGAGTTAAGAAAAAGTATCCGTCTCCCTAGTTAAAAATAAAATAACGGTCATGAATACCTAAACTCATTCAAATCGATTCATTGAGTCATTACCATTACCTCTTTCCCTTAATCTGTTTATCTCTTGTTTCATATTCCAGCCAATTTATTGTTTTATCGATCACTTCTTCCGGAAGTCTTCTTGTTTTGCCTTGCAAATTTTTTACTCTTCAGTAGTAAATTTATAATCACAATTTCTATTCAAGCATTCGTGCATTTGTATTCCATCATTAATTTCTTCGAAATTAGTTCTGGCTCCACATATCCCACAAGTCGTGGGCTGATCATTCAAAATATAACAATTTAAATCGTCATAATTTACACTATTATTATTTTTCATCACAAAATATTCTTCTCATATACTCTTCTTACTTGATTGCATGTCTAGCCCGCAGCAAGGTCTATTAATTGGGTCTTCTGATATAAATCCCCTATAGATTCTTGAGGCACTCTCCATAGAAAACCATGATCTTTTATGCGACCAGATTTTTCAGACAGGGTAAAATTCAAATACACATTACCATCTTTCGCCATATGTAAAAAACGAAACAAGGAAGGTGTTTTACAATACAATAATTGATCAAAACGACAACCATAATTACCATTTTTTAAACGTTGCGATGAAACCGACACATAAGCCGTTTCGTTATGTTTCGTCAACAACGCTTCTTCTAATATATTGTTATCATATTCTAATATTTCAATCTTCTTCTTATTTACCACTAACGTGTCTTTACCTACAGCTAAATGGAAACCTAATGAATCTGAAATATTATTAAAGGATGTATACAGTGCCCTTCGTTCTCGTACCTTATCCAAATAACCAAACTTCTCAACCAGTTGCTTTTTATCTTTACACGCTAAATAACGTGATGGCACACGCGAAAACAACGTCTGCAAACTCTTATCATGTTTCGTTTTAAGCTCAATCCCCATGAAGTCAGCAACTTTAGAACTATTTTGAGGAATACTTAAGTAGTGTTCTAAAGTGAGCCCATAACGTCCTGATCCTGCACCGTATATTGGCAAAAAGCTTCGACACCGCAATCTTTTTAGTTTATCGATCAGTATCTCAATTGGGGTTTTCTCTTTTTGAACTTCAAGCTTTAAATAAGCCAGAACAAAAGTCTTTAATGCTGTTTGGTAATTTGCCTTTGGTCTCAAACCATCAGCATAAGGTAACTTTTCTTCATAAAGAATTGCACTAATATTTTGAAACTTAAATTCAAATGATTTAGCACTGCGCCTTGGATGAATGGCAGAAAGTTCTCGGTAAATAGCTGATTTGTTAGTCGATCCATATTTCTGCTGAGCACGTAGCAATTTAAAATATGCTTTTACAGCATCACGTATTTCTACTTCTGACCACTCTTTACTATTTTTCTTCAACATTTAGTCAGTCGAGCTAAGAATTACTTATTCTTTTAATGTTCTAAGATGAACGTGAACGGGACAGATATTGAATTTATCACTTATCATAACGACCTTATATATCGACTCAAATGAGTTGCTACCATATGTTTAATATCCGAAGGTATTAGTTCATTTTGATTTTTTAAAAACTTAGGGAACCCTTTTGGTTCAAGCACCCAAATATCTTTCTTATCAGATTCTGTCCACCAGCCCGGGAAAAGAATAACGGGTTTAACTTCGAAATCTTTACCTGTTGAGTCTTTAACTGTCGACTTTAACCAATTGCTTGCTGCTTTGACTTGATCCAATATTTTGGATTTATCTCCTATACCATCAATGGTTAGTTTGCCGTTTTTATAATTTACTGTTGGTTTTTGAATATTCGGCTTTGAATAGGTTTTCGTTTCGATGCAGTAAATTCCTTTTTCTGATATTACTACATGATCAATATTGAAATTATCTCCAACGATGTCATGAAAAACGATGCAACCTTCTTCTCTTAAGAGTTCGAGATATTGGCCTACTGCTTTTTCACCATCTCGGCCTAGCGCTAAGCTTCTTAATTGTTTCTTTAATTTAAATATCTTTGGTACGTAAATTAAAATAACGATTATCGCCAATATTGAAAACATGACAGGGTGAAGTCTGGGATCAAAGATAGATCTATACCATTCGAAAGCAGTAAATGTGACCGCCAATATCGGGAACAAGATATAGGGCAATATTTTATCATTGAGTAGGTTATCTATTTGCTCTTCAACTGACTGTCCAGGTTGACGAAGTGGTTTTGCCTTTAACGGACTAGTTTTCTTATCCATAACCCGAAGCCTCCCCGACCTCAGTTCCAGACCAATTATTAATTTCCGATGGGATTTACTTTGCCTGATTTAGGCAATTATATAAAGCGATTAAAGCCTTATTCAGGGCTTTGCATTAATGACGCATGGCTTGGGAAAACTCAGTGCTGCGATCAGGTAAAGCAGAATAGCTATCGCTATCACGCTATTGAAACCAAAGTGGTTCGCTATTACGCCGGCTAATACGGCACTGATGACCGAGGCGCAGCCGTTAATGCCCCATGCCCAGGGGATGAGATCCGGGGCTTGTTGTCCGAGTTGCGCCAGTCCTTTTGGAAACGGCATCCCCATACAAAAGGCCAATGGCGCGATAACAATAACGCTGATCAGTATCCGCACGACATCAGGTAACTGCAACAACGTTGCAAAGACCGTATCCAGCGTTAATAAATACAACAGGCATAACACAAGGATGATACTTACCGGCCAGACAATACTTGCTGCTTGATCATTATTATTGTTTAAACGTTCGCTATAGGCGCAACCGAGACCATCAAACAATAAAAAGGCGGTTAACGATACCGCCACGGCATAGAGTGGATGATGTAAGAACAACATCAGCTTTTGGATAAAGGCGATCTCGATAAAGAGAAAGGCCAGACCCAGCGCAGTAAAATAGATCAACACGCGCACGCGACTCATTGTTTGTTGTTGGCCATCCTTTTGTCGTTGGTAAAAAGATAACGGTAATAGAATGAGTATCAGGCTCGCAAGAAAGGCTTGTGCCAGTGTGACTATCGAGACCAGGTAGCCGGTATCGATCAGACCTGCACCACCCCTGCCATACAAACCGAGGATCTCTTTAAAACTACGCCAACGAAAAAACTGAA
>CAYTIZ010000220.1:0-4409 GCA_964437885.1 uncultured Enterobacteriaceae bacterium | reverse complement strand
AACCCACACCATCAGCTTGGAAGGCTGAGGTTCTACCGTTGAACTACACCCGCCTCGTCTTACACCACCCATTTACTATCAATCCGCTATCTATTGACAGCACTACTCCATACATTCTTAATATTTTGGTGGAGGGGGTAGGATTCGAACCTACGAAGGCTGAGCCAACAGATTTACAGTCTGCCCTCGTTGACCGCTTGAGTACCCCTCCAAAATTCAGCCGGCTATTTTGAGAGAATCATCTACTGCTGTCAACAGGTGTATTATCAATAATTTAGCTTGAACGGATAATATTTCCGGTTTGGGCATCCCTTATCTCCGTCGGCTCCAATATATTAGTAATATTGGCGGGTATTATATAATCGATACCCGTTTTGAAATATGAATATACTTGTTGGCTAGATTTTGCAGGAGAAGCTGCTTGCGGGTTAGCGCTGGTTGAAATAATGGGGCCTAATTCTTCACACAAAGCTCGCACTACTGGATTAGAACTGACACGTACGGCCAATGTTTTATGATCACCTGTTAACCAATAAGGAGTTGTCTCCTTTGCAGGAACCAACCATGTCACAGAGCCAGGCCAACTATCGCGGATAGTTTGTAAATTTTTAACTTTGGAAAAATCTACAAACATGTCGAGTTGCTCAATACTGGCAGCAACCAGAATTAAGCCTTTACGTTCAGATCGGTGTTTTAATTTCAAAATTCGACGCACGGCCTGTTCGTCGAGAGGCAAACAACCGAGACCAAAGACAGCCTCTGTCGGATAAGCAATTATTCCGCCCATTTCACAAATATGGATGGCTTGCTTCAAATACAATGAATTCATCTGAGGTATATGGTATTCAAAAGCCTATCAACTAGTCGGCTTTCTTAGAGGCGGCTTTTTTGCTGGTAGATTTTTTATTAACCTTTTTCTTACTCGTCTTTTTCTTGCTTGTCGTTTTTTTACTGGCGGTTTTCTTACCACGTCTAGAAACGGGAGCAGCTTCTATCAAAGCAACACACTCTTCTAGTGTTAAACTTGCCGGCTCTTTATCTTTAGGAATTTTGGCATTCTTATTTCCATCCGTAACATAAGGACCATAACGTCCATTTAAAACAGAAATACCTTCTTTCTCAAATATTTTGATTTGTTTTTCTGCATCGGCTTTTTTCTTTTCAGCCACGAGTTCAAGCGCGCGTTCAAGAGTAACCGTGTAAGGGTCTTCTTCTTTTGGCAGAGAAACAAACTTACTAGCATATCGAATATAGGGACCAAAACGACCAACACTGGCAGCAACTTCTTCACCTTCTTTTGTTTCACCTAATACTCTGGGTAATTTAAAAAGCTCCAAAGCCTCTTCGAGGGTAATGCTATCCAGTTTTTGCCCAGGACGTAGACCGGCAAATTTGGGCTTATCTTCATCATCCTTAGTACCCACCTGAGCATAAGGACCATAGCGGCCAATACGAACGGAGACTTCCAATCCTGATTTTGGATGAACTCCTAAAACCCTTGCCTGCGCTACTTCACTTCGGCTGACATTCTCTTCTATATCTTCAACTTGTTTAATGAATGGGGCCCAGAAGTCCTTCAACAAAGGAATCCAGTCTTTCTCCCCTCGAGAAATCGCATCTAAATCATCTTCAAGCTTTGCAGTAAATTCATAATCCACATAACTACTAAAATGTTTAGTTAAAAAATTATTAACTATTTTACCTACGTCAGTTGGATGAAAACGTTTATTTTCTACTACTACATACTCTCTGTTTCGAAGCGTCGAAATAATATTAGCGTAAGTTGAAGGACGACCTATACCATATTCCTCTAGCGATTTTACCAAGCTTGCTTCTGAATAACGCGGTGGTGGCTCTGTGAAGTGTTGCTCATCACGGATTTGATTCAACGTTACTTTTTCGCCTTCTTTTAGTTGCGGCAACATTTTTTCATCATCGTCACCTTTAGAATCATCCTTGCCTTCAAGATAAACTTCCATAAAACCCGGATCAGAAATTGATGAGCCATTGGCTCTGAATAAATTACCTTCACCACACGACATATCAACAGCAACAGTATCAATCGTGGCATTCTTCATTTGACAGGCCATCGCTCTTTTCCAGATCAATTCATATAATTTGAATTGATCATCAGTCAAACTGCTTTTAATTTCCTTTGGCACTCTGGCAACTGATGTTGGACGAATTGCTTCATGCGCTTCCTGTGCATTTTTAGATTTTGTTTTGAAAACTCTTACTTCATCAGGCAACGCATCTTTACCATAACGCGAAGCAATGAAAGCTCGCATCTCATCAAGTGCTTCCTGTGCCAGATTCACTGAATCTGTACGCATATAGGTAATTAAACCCACTGCACCTTCACCAACATCGATACCTTCATAAAGTTGCTGCGCTGTTCGCATTGCACGTTGTGCGGTAAAACCTAATTTCCGAACCGCTTCCTGTTGCATAGTAGACGTAATAAACGGTGGTGCTGGCTGGCGTTTACGTTGTTTCTTGGTCACCGTTTCAATCAGTAATTCGCCGGCAGCAGCTTTTTCCAATTGCGATTTTATATCTGCTGCATGTTCAGTTTTTTCTATACTAAATTGTTTAACCTTCTCATTATCAAACTGAGTTAGCTTGCCAAGAAATTTACTATTTTTATGTTCCAGATCTGCTTCTATAGTCCAGTATTCTCTTGGAATAAATGCTTCAATTTCTTTTTCGCGTTCAGCAATCATTCTTAATGCGGGAGATTGAACACGTCCGGCTGACAAACCTCTTTGAATCTTTTTCCAAAGTAATGGGGATAAATTAAAACCAACCAGATAATCAAGTACACGACGTGCTTGCTGCGCATCAATTAAATTTGAAGCTAATTCTCTCGGATTCTTTATTGCATCCTGTATTGCACTTTTTGTCACTTCATGAAAGACAACTCTTTGCACCTTTTTATCTTTCAAACAATTCTTTTCTTTTAATAATTCATATAAATGCCATGAAATAGCTTCACCTTCACGATCCGGGTCAGTCGCTAGATATAATGTATCAGCATTTTTTAAGGCTTTTTTAATCGCCTCAACATGCTTGGTATTTTTTTCAATCGCTTGATAGCGTATGGAGAAGTTATTTTCAGGATCAACTGCACCAGTTTTTGGTAAAAGATCGCGGACATGGCCATACGATGCCAAAACCTTGAAACCCTTACCTAGGTAACGTTCAAGTGTTTTGCATTTAGCGGGAGATTCGACAACTACAAGAGAACTACTCATATTAGGCAAACAATATCACTTTCTATAATTATGAAATAAAAACCAGTATGTGATGGAAATATCAAATTTTATTTAAAGAACTAATGAACAACAGCACTAAGCTCATCCATAACAATGTCTTCCATCCAGACAAATGCAGCTTCCTTTCCTGGCCTATTAAATAAAACCATCAAAACAACCCATTTAAGTTGTTGTAACTCTATTGAATCTGCTCCAAGTGCCATTACTCGATCAATAACAAGCTCGCGATCTTCTGCATCAAGCACACCCGACTGCTCAAGAAATAATAAAAAACCCTTACAATCGACATCAAGTTTTTCATTTTCTACATCGTTAAAAACCCTTATCGACATGGAACGAAGAACATCGGCATCCAGCTTATCCTTTTGCATCGCCAAGCCTTCTAGCCAATCAATTGCCTTATCAACCTGTATATCGGCAAAACCTGCCTGAACTAATTGAGTTTTCAAGTCCTGTTGATCTGGCGTTATCTCGAGTTCTTCTTCGACATAATGATCAAATAAATATATGAGTACATCTAATACAGATTCTTTCATAAACTCCAATGCTCTATAAACAACGACAATATTTACCACCCTGTAGAGATTCGACCATTCCTTGAAGATCCAGTATTAATAGCATGGAGGAAACTACTTCTGCCGTCAATCCTGATAATTTAACCAGATTATCCACTGTCACAATATCGTAAGCCATACTATCTAGTAGTCGTTTATAGTCTGGATCAAGATTATCGTATTTTTGCTGACTAGATTCGATGTAGACTGATTTATTCAGCACTATACTGACCATTGGTGCTAGCTCATCAAGAATATCATTAACCGTTTCTACTAATTTTGCACCTTGCTTGATTAAACTATGTGTCCCTCTAGCGAGAGGATTATGAATAGAGCCGGGAATCGCAAACACATCTCTACCCTGCTCCAATGCATAATTCGCTGTAATCAACGAACCACTTTTTTTAGCCGCCTCAACGACAAGTACCCCTGTACTCATGCCACTAATAATACGATTACGTTGAGGAAAATTACCGGGGTTAGGTTTCGTATCTGGCGGATATTCGGATAGCAGTAAACCCTCTTCAATTATTTGACTGGCAATTTTTTTGTGGCGTGCCGGATAGATACCACTCAAACC
>CAYTIZ010000219.1:0-4413 GCA_964437885.1 uncultured Enterobacteriaceae bacterium | reverse complement strand
TCCATGGAGTCGTCTGGTGGAAGGAGCATGTGTGCTTATTGCGTGCCAGAACAAGCTGCCTATAGGACATAGGCAAGGGACGATAGCACGACTGCATGGATGCAGGAGGTAGAACGAATCAGGAGACAGAGTCGAGGAACGGAAGCTTTAGTACTTGGCAAGCAAACTACTTATAAAAAGTATATTTCACAAAATAGTTGAATCCTTTTGCTTACAATGTTTTTATGCTGTACTTATGCGCACTCATATAATATGCGGGTTAAACGCTCATGGTTGATGCAATAGATATTGATCAACTGCTAAACGAAATGGCCGATGCGACACAGGCTCATTGCAATGCCAATGCCTATGACAATCCGTTAATGATTGGTATACAACGTGGTGGTGCCTGGATCGCCAAACAACTCCATCAAACAATTAAGCTCGCTGACCCATTAGGTGAATTGAATATTGCCTTCTACCGTGATGACTTCAGCACATTAGGTTTGCATCCCGAAGTGAGTCCCAGCAAATTACCCGCTGATCTGGATAATCGTCACATCATTCTGGTTGATGATGTCTTATATACAGGTCGTACAATTCGTGCAGCAATGAATGAGATTTTTGATTATGGGCGACCTGCCAGTATTACTCTGGTCGTAATGATTGATCGTTGCGGCAGAGAACTGCCCATTCAAGCTGACGTTATTGGAAAAACCATTACGCTGAATGAGGGAGAACATGTTAAACTCTCTGGGCCTGAGCCCCTGACCATATCCATAGACGAGGTTAAAGGCACTGGAACACAAACTACGGGATGACTGGAAACATAATTCAACTCGACAACAACGGCAATCTAAAGCATTTTCTTTCTACAGAAGGTCTTAGCCAATCATTACTCCTGAATATTCTTGATCACGCTGAATCTTTCGCTAGCGTCGGTGAAAGGCATGTAAAGAAAGTCCCTTTGTTACGCGGCAAGACTATTGCCAATTTATTCTTCGAACCCAGTACACGAACACGCACTACCTTTGAACTGGCAGCAAAAAGATTGTCTGCCGATATTCTTAACCTGAATATCTCAACATCGGCAACCAGCAAAGGAGAAACTCTCAGTGATACCCTGCATACGCTAGAAGCCATGCACTGCGATATGTTCGTCGTGCGCCATGCTAACAGCGGTGCAGCACATTACATTGCAACACAAGTAGCACCTCATATCAGTGTTATCAATGCCGGTGATGGACGACATGCCCACCCAACTCAGGCAATGCTGGATATGTTTACCATACGACGACATAAAAAAACTTTCGAGAATCTGCGTGTCGCGATTATTGGAGATATCCTGCACTCACGTGTTGCCCGGTCAGAGATTCATGCTTTAAACACATTAGGTGTTCTTGAAACAAGGGTCATTGCTCCTCATACCTTGATTCCCAAGGGCGTCGAAGATTTAGGAGTACATGTTTATCATGATATGGATGCAGGACTTAAAGGTGTTGATGTTGTCATGATGTTACGACTTCAAAAAGAACGTATGCGCGGCGCACTTTTGCCCAGTGAACAGGAATACTTTCAACGTTATGGCCTTACCAGCGAACGTCTAGCCATAGCTAAGCCTGATGCAATAGTCATGCATCCTGGCCCCATTAATCGCGGCGTTGAAATTGATTCCAGTGTTGCCGATGGCGAACATTCCGTTATCCTGCAACAAGTTAGTCATGGTATTGCGGTACGTATGGCAGTGATGGCGATGATAATGGGTCGAGGTAATGATGATATAGGTGGGTCAGAATAATGCGCATCCATATTAAAGGAGGACGACTACTCGACCCGGCGAACAAACTTGATGCAAAACAAGACTTATTTATCGCTGGAAAAAAGATCGTTGGCATTAACAAGAAACCTGACGGTTTTGATAGCGACCTGCAGATCAATGCAAAAGATAAACTCGTATTACCCGGGCTAGTTGATCTCTGCGCAAGACTACGTGAACCCGGCTTGGAACATAAAGGCACGATTAAAACTGAAAGCCTGGCGGCAAATAGTAGCGGCATAACATCCATCTGTTGTCCTCCTGATACCGATCCAGTTATTGATACGCCGGCAGTTATAGAATTAATACATCAACGGTCACGAGATGCAGGGCGTACAAATATTTATCCCTTAGGTGCTTTAACTCAGGGCTTAAATAGCGAACAGCTTGCTGAAATGTATATTTTGAAGCAGGCAGGCTGTATTGGTGTCAGTAACGCATATAACTCTATCGACAATACTGAAGTATTACGACGCGCTTTTGAATATGCACATAGCTGTAATCTAACCGTATTTTTGTACGCTGAAGATCATGACTTAAAAAATAATGGCGTTGCTCATGAAGGTGCGCTGAGTACTCGACTCGGCTTACCACCCATACCTGAAACAGCAGAAACAGTCGCGATAAGTAGAGCGCTATTATTAGCAGAGCAAACTAATGTTCGTCTTCACTTTTGTCGGCTATCGACTGCTCGCGGCGTTCAATTAATCAAAGCAGCACAAGAACAAGGTCTGCCGGTTACATCAGACGTGGCCATTTGTAATCTACTTCTCACCGAAATGGATATTGCTGATTACAATAGTGATTGCCACTTGCAACCTCCTTTGCGCAGCGAACGTGACCGAATAGGATTAATTGCAGGAATTAATGACGGAACGATTGCCGCCGTCTGTTCAGATCATCAACCACATGATGTTGATGCAAAAGCTGCTCCATTTAGTTTAACGGAATCTGGTGCTTCAACAATTGAACATTTATTGCCCTTAACGATGCATATGGTAAACCGTAAAGAATTAAAATTAGAAAAAGCAATTTCATTACTTACTTCGCAAGCAGCTAATATTCTATCGATAGATAAAGGCACTATAGAAATAAACAAGGATGCTGATATTTGCCTATTTGATTTGGAAGAAAGTACCAGCGTAGATAAAACAAACTTATTAAGTTCAGGAAAAAACTCACCCTTTAATGGTTGGGAGCTACAAGGCGCGGTCACACACACCATTTTTAATGGCGAGGTTGTATTTGACAGAAATGAGCTTAAGTAAAATATGTACAACCAAGAATTATTAGCCACAGAGAACAACAAGCACACGGAGACAGACAAAAGAATTAAGTATAAAAATCTATTTGCGCTTAATATTAAGAATAATTATTTTTATTAAATTAAATATTCTATAAATTTTAATTAGTTCTTCTCTATACACTCAGTGGCTTAAATACAAAAATTATTTTAAGGATTAATAATGGCCCACCCCGCAACACGTAACACGCTATATGTAGAGCAAGCAGAATTACTATCTCAAGATGCTTATGCAGATGATCAATACCATCTTCGTTTGCAAGCGCCTGAAACAGCAGCACTCGCCAAACCAGGACATTTTATTCACATGCAGTGTGATTCAGCTTTAGCTATGCGCCGACCAATGTCGATCATGCGTAGCAATCCGAAAACAAAGGTTATTGAGGTGCTTTATAAAGTTCACGGCCAAGGCACAGACTTATTATCTAAACGACAAATTGGTGACCAAATTGATCTGATTGGACCTATTGGTCAGTCATTCAAAATGGAAGGCTATAAAAAACGTCCTTTATTAATAGGCGGGGGGGTAGGTATTCCGCCAATGGTGTTTCTTGCTGAACATATTAAAAATACGACAAAAGATCTAAGCCCATTGGCTATCATGGGATCTGAAATTCCCTTTCCGTTTAAAAGTCGTCCTTCACAAATCATGTTGAAAGAAATGCCAGCAGATGTCATCGCCAGTATGCCGCTGTTAGATGACTGGGGCATAGCATCGCGCTTAACCAGCTTACAAGATTGCCCCGGTTGTTTTAATGGCTATGTAACCGATTTGGCGCGTCATTGGTTAGATAATCTTGATGAGAAAGAACGCAAGGAAGTAGAAATTTTTTCATGCGGCCCAACACCGATGCTTAAAGCCGTGGCACAGTTAGCTAAAGAATATGGTCTGCATTGCCAGGTATCACTTGAAGAATACATGGCTTGTGCCGTTGGCGGCTGTGCCGGTTGTACTGTATTAATTGAAACTGGTAATGGCCCGGCAATGAAACGCGTTTGTGTTGATGGGCCAGTATTTGAAGCAGAAAGTGTAATTCAGTTTCAAAGTTAGTGACATGTCACTAGCATCGAGAAATGTCGCCAGCAACCAATCTGGCGTACATAAAGATCTTGAAAGCAGTATAAAAAAACATCTCATTAATTCATTCAGAAAACCTTACCGACCTTTTAGCGCAGAAATATTTCATCAAGCTAACGAAATAATAGAAGATAGTGAGCTACCTATTATTCTAGACTCTGGCTGCGGGACGGGTGAAAGCAGTCTTATCTTAAGCGAACAAAATCAAGATGCATTAATTATTGGCATTGATAAATC
>CAYTIZ010000218.1:0-4454 GCA_964437885.1 uncultured Enterobacteriaceae bacterium | reverse complement strand
ATTTGTTTTAAAAAGTTCGGGTTATCTATCAATATTTTGAAGGTATTTTCAATCACCCAACGGTCAAGTTGTTCTATTAGATTATAACGCTCAGCTGCGGGTAGAAAAGCACCGGGAGGAATAGTCTGCCCTTGCTCATTAATCATTCTGACTAGAATTTCGTAATGCCTATCTTGACTGTTATCAAGTGGCACGATGGCCTGTGCATAAAGACAGAAGCGATCTTCTTCTAATGCCTGTTGGATGCGTGTCACCCACTGCATCTCGCCATGACGCTGAGCCAGATTTACATCTTCGGATTGATATACATGGATACAATTACGACCTAAATCCTTCGCCATATAGCAAGCGGCATCCGCCTGTTTTAATAGTTCAGTTAAGTTAGGAATCATCTCATTAATGGCAACTAAACCAATACTGACACCCACCTTAAATGTATTTCCTTCCCAAATGAACTGGTAGTTTTGTATGGACTCTTGTAATGACGTTGCAACACGATGAGCATGTTCAAGTGAACAGTGCTCCATTAAGATGCCAAACTCATCACCACCAAGACGTGCCAGTGTGTCACGTTTTCGTACCTTATGTTGCAATACAATCGAAAGTTGTCGTAACAGTTCATCACCTGCTACATGACCACAGGTATCGTTAACTATCTTGAATTGATCAAGATCCATGAAACACATGGCATGTTCATCTTTATCCTGCTGAAGTGTTGAGAGTAAGCGTTCGGCACGACGTTCAAACTCACGTCGGTTAATAAGTCCGGTTAAGGCATCATGTCCTGCCTGAAAGGTAAGTAATTCTTCTGTTTTATTTCTCAAAATCGCAATCGCAACAATATTTGCTATGCGATTGGATAAATCAAGAAATTTAGGGTCAATTTCTTTTGGATAAGGGAAGTAAAGTGCAAATGTACCCAAAACCTTTTCATTTGCAACAGCAATTGGAGTAGACCAACATGCTTTTAGTCCATGTTTTAAAGCAAGAGCACGATAATTGTCCCACAAAGGATCTTCTGCTATATCGCTGACAATGATCTGTTTATTTAGATATGCAGCTGTACCACATGAGCCTATGTTTTGACCTATCTTTACCCCATTTATGGCTTCTATATATTCACTTGGCAAATTTGGAGCTGAACCATGTTCGAGATGGGTTCCGCTAGCATCAAGCAAGAGAATGGATGCCATTGAATCAGGGATATTATCTTCAATATCGTTTGTTATTAAATCAAGAATCTCATACAGAGAGCAATTCTGCGCAATCATCTCCAAATATTTATTTTCTAATTCAAGTATGAATTCTGCCTGTATACGTTCTTTTATTTCACTATTTAATTCCTTCGTTCGTAGTTTCACTAATTCTTCCGTACGTAAGGCACGTCCCGTTAACATTAACAAACCAATGCCTGATAACCCGGAAATCAATAACCCACCAACAATGATTAGCCATATTATCCATGAAGAATAAAGAGAGATAAATCCCGCAGCAGGTGAAAAGAGTATCTCCCATTGCTGATTGGCAACAGGTATTTCATAGCTTTGTTTAAATTGAAATTGGCTTGGTATGTTATGTCCATCTTCCTTCTTGTCACTATATAACAACTGCGAATGATTTTTTAATGATACTAATAATTTTAATTCAGGTAGTTTTTTGTGGATATTATTAATCTCATTTTCAAGTCTGAATATACTGACTACAAAACCAGATAGCATTTTACAATTATCATTATTCTCCCTTGGCACTTTATTTTTGTACACGGGGGCATAATAAACTATTCCAACCTGCTCTACTTTTTCTTGCACAAGTCTGATTGCATCGCTTACAACTATCTCACCAGAAGAACAAGCTGCATCAGCTGCTTTAAGTGCGATTGGATTGCTGCTTATGTCGAAACCTAATGCGTATTCATTACCTACGTAAGGTTGCAGATACTGTATAGGATAATAGAATTCCTTATTAGGAGATCTTGTCATTTCTCCATTTTGACCCGGTATTTTTATTTCTGTACCCAAACGATTTTCAAAAGATTCACGATCTTTATGGAGCACAATAGGAATCCATTCAAGCGCCTGTATCTCAGGGTTTTGTAATAATATCGGTTTTATGTTGCGAACAAATACTTCCTCTGATATTTCGTCAAAATTATCAAATAATCTCTTCACGTCTTTGGTAGCTTCAATATGTAAATTAACACTGTTATTTAACTCTCTTGTAAATTGCATCGCGTTTCTTTCAAACTCACCCTCAACAAATCGCATTTCCTGTTGATATGAAAATTTGAATATTATAAATGCAGCAGCAGTTAAAATTGATAGCGGTATTGCAACGCTATTTATTCGCTGTTTCCATAAATCACGTGGGTTCCCAAAAAGGCACAAAATAATAGGCGTAAAAATAAGAACACCAATAGAATCACCAATCCACCATGTACTCCAGGCAAGAGGTAAATCACTAAAATTCAATATCCCCTCTAGCCATAAAGTGGTAATTCCAATGGTCGCTGAAAAGACGCAACTAACTGGCCCTGCCAGTATACAAAACAAGATAATGGAACGTTCTTTTAATAATGCAACATCATGTTTAATAATCCGTCGCACCAATTTTGAGCCTATCCATGCCTGACACATTGCACCTGCTGAGATAACAGTCCCGATTAATACAGATGAAATAATTTTTTCAGTGCTTGAAGCATCAAGAAATGAGGTGGTTTGAACTAAAATACCGCCTATCAATATTCCAGGTAATATTTTATTTCCGTATATTAGAATTGCAGCTAAAGCGATACCAGCGGCCGGCCAAACTGCAGCTGCATTACTGGGAGGAATTGCTAACAATAAACCCACTTGACCAGCGATGAAATAGCTTAGTGCAATAATTAAATTAGAAGTTAAGTATTTATGGAACATATTTATTGTTATTGTGTATACTTTATATGCCTAATTATAGATTGTTCAACTTAAGAACGCATGTAAATTTGTTATGAAAGAAGATTTCAACTTCAGAGATATAATTGAATCAGCACATGATATAGTTGTTGTAACAGAAGTTGATACTTCTGATGTCACTAAACAGAAGATCGTTTACGTTAACCCTGCCTTCACTGAACTTACCGAATACTCTTACGAGGATGCCGTTGGGAAAAAAGCTAAATTACTAGAACTATTTAGTGATGACGTCACCAAAAACAAAGTGCGAGAAGCGCTTGAAAAACATACGCCTGTAAAAACGATTGTTAAAACTAACAGTAAATCAGGTAAAGAATACTGGCTTGACTTAAGCATCATACCTTTGAAGGATAAAAACGGTAACATAACCTACAATGCGTCAATAGAGCGCGACGTAACAAATGAAAAAAAACTTATCCATGAGTTGGAAGTATTATCTAGGACAGATCCTCTCACTGGATTATTGAACCGAAGAGCTTTAGTTGAAGTTACAGAACAGGAAATAGTACGATATCAACGTACTGGAACGGTTTTTTGTATATTAGTTTTTGACCTTGACTATTTTAAAAAAGTTAATGATACGTATGGGCATTCCGCAGGTGATAAGGTTTTGCAGGTAGTAGCTAAATTATTAAATGAACGGGTACGACTATATGATTTTGCAGCACGAACGGGCGGAGAGGAATTCTGTATATTGATCTCAAATACTTCTATAGAACTTGCTTGTGGACTCGCAGAAAGAATTAGAGAATCAATCTCTGAATTAAATATTTATGAAGACGATCAATTAATAAAAATAACAACAAGCATCGGAATATCTGAAGTCAGCAAGCTAGACTCTGGACTGGAATCTATACTAAAGCGTGCGGATGAGGCTTTATATTGTGCCAAAGCAGCAGGACGAAATTGTGTGTCTAAATGGGATTCACATAATTAGGAAAACTAGCACTATAAATACCCCTGCTTTGCATCATCCAGATATACTGCCAATAAGTGTCAATTCGGGAAGTTATATTTTCTCTGAAACATGCCGTTATTTATTAACCAAGCCCTTCCCAGTAAATGAAATTGAAGCTTTTATACCGAGAAAAGGCTCAGATATTATCTTTATTCTAAAATCAAATAAAAAATATTTGTTACCTTAATTACCTGATTATTCGATAACACGGCTTATAACTTTCGGCAGAAATCTTCATGCGTTTTTGTTCCACAAAAGCAAGCAATAGTTTGTCCATCGAATTCATAATATCTTCATCACCATGAATCTCGAACAAACCATTTTCTTCTATCAAACACATACCTTCGCTTTTAACATTGCCAGCTACGATTCCTGAGAAAACGCGACGTAAATTTGCGGCCAAAGTATGTGATTCCATATCTTTATATAATTTAAGTGCGCGCATATTTTCATGATTAGCGACAAAGGGAGATTGGAAATCCTGTTTTATCTTTAATAACCAGTTAAAATAAAATGCATCGCCATGTTTAACACGAAAATCTTTT
>CAYTIZ010000217.1:0-4467 GCA_964437885.1 uncultured Enterobacteriaceae bacterium | reverse complement strand
AAGTTTAATTGTATTCTTATTCGTCAGTGACACTAGCTACTCTTCTCCACTTTCAAAATGGTAACGTCTTTCGCCAAGTGTTTCACCTTCGTATAACCGGCATGGCTTCATTTATTAATACATAAACTATCTCTGACATATTCTCCCCCTAAATTTCTATAACTAAATCAGACTTATAATCTTCTGTTCGTTCGTAACCGAAATAACCTCTGGGATTACATATCACTCTTGTACCGTATATTTCATAATCATATGCATCATGAGTATGACCATGAACCCATAATGCAACCCGTTCTTTATCCATTAAGTCTTCCAAGTTACTAGCAAATGCAGGCGTTAACAAATTTTTTGCGAAACGTGGATGCACTGATTTTGAAGAAGGTAAATGATGAGTAACAATCACTGTCTTTCCTTTATAAGGAATAGATAACATACCTTCTAACCAGTCGCGGCTTTTATCATGTAAATTGATTGAGTCGTCAGGACTAAACCGTCTTCCATTATTTTTAATCACTTCAAAATCAGCCATGTTTTTCTTTGCGTTTTGTAATGCAAAGTATTGCTCTATCTGACCGAACAATAAAAAATCTGTCCATAAAGTACAACCGAGAAAACGCACGCCATTAATTTCTACAGCATCATCAATTAATACATGAATATTTTCTGCGGCAGACTTTACTATTTCATCGGCTATTTTAATGTCATGATTATAAAATTCATGATTACCTAAAACATAAATAATGGGCTTGTCTATTTCCTGACTTTCGATCCATCTCAAACCATCAATACCAACCCCAATATCGCCAGCAAATACGACTACATCAGCATCAGTCTCTGGCACGAAGAAATTACCAAATTCAATATGTAGATCACTTAAAACTTGTATTTTCATTTATTCATCCTTGTATAAAATCAATTATTACTAACTTTCTGCATAATTCGTTAGACCAAAAACACATCCATTTTCAGGGGTTTACACCGAAAAATAACAAACAGTAGAACTCCTACTGCAATATTTTCTTGACAATAGTGTAATCTACACTACTATTTGATACAACTATGATGTAGTAGAATCTCTACAGACAAATTATTATTAATCATAAAATAACAATGCGACAACAATTAAAAGACATTGCTGAAATCCGAACCGGACATACTTTTCGTGGCAAAGTACCGGAAGATCCGAAAGGTGATTCGCGTGTACTGCAAATAAAAGACTTAAGGGGCAAGATGGTTATTAGTTCTGATACCCTGCCCTTTATAAATGCAAACGACATTAATAGAACTAATCATCTGGAACTGGATGATGTGCTTATGCCCGCAAGGGGCGAACATTATAACGCTGCTATTTTTAAACCAAGTGAGGATTCAAACACAGCCGTTGTCGCCAGTAATCAAGTGCTTATTATTAGAGTAAATAAAAATAAAATTTTACCTGCTTATGTCTGCTGGTATCTCAATCAGAGTGAAGCTAAAAACTATATAAAAAATGAAATCCGTGGCACGAATATTCCCATGATTACCAAAGACAGTTTATCGAGACTCATGGTAAAAGTACCACCAATCGAAACACAAAAGAAAATTGTTATGTTAGTAAGCCTTTGGCAAAAAGAAAAACAACTCACACAACAATTAATAAACAATCGAGAGCGCATGCTTAAAGGCATGTTTAATCAAATACTGGAGCAATAAAAGATATGTCCAAAGACGATAAAGTCGATCAATCCGAAATTAATCGTGCGCTATGGTCAGTCTGCGATACTTTCCGAGGTACGGTCGACCCGAGTATCTATAAAGACTATGTCTTAACCATGCTGTTTTTAAAATACATATCCGATGTTTGGCAAGACCATTATGACGAATATGAAAAGAAACATGGTGACCATCCCGAATTGATAAAAGAATTACTCAGAAATGAACGTTTTGTATTACCTAAATCCGCTAACTTTTATTCGCTTTATAAAAAACGTCATGAAGCAGGAAATGGTGAACGTATCGATAAAGCACTACATGCGATTGAAGATAAAAATGGCAGCAAATTACGTGAAGGCGATTATGGCGTGTTTCAAGATATCTCCTTTAACTCCACCAAGCTCGGTGATGAAGTTCAAAAGAACGACATCCTGCGCCACCTATTAGAAGACTTTCATAAAGAGACATTAAATTTAAAGCCTAGTCGTGTCGGAAAACGCGACGTCATTGGCGATGCCTATGAATATTTAATTGAACAATTTGCTTCTGATGCCGGTAAGAAAGCAGGTGAATTTTATACTCCAGCCGAAGTATCCGAACTCGTAGCCGAACTGGTCGAACCGAAAAAAGGCGATACGATTTGCGATCCGACGTGTGGTTCTGCTTCGCTATTAATGAAATGCGGTAAACAAATTCAAAAGAATAATAAAGGTTCAAAGAAATACGAACTGTATGGGCAAGAAGCTATCGGCAGCACTTGGGCATTAGCTAAGATGAATATGTTTCTACATGGCGAAGATAATCACATCATTAAATGGGGCGACACCATACGTAATCCAAGATTATTGGATAAAGATGAAAACCTGATTCACTTCGATATTGTCGTCGCCAATCCGCCCTTCTCTTTAGATAAATGGGGGCACGATAAAGCAGATAAAGATAAATACAGACGCTATCACAGAGGTATCCCGCCAAAAACCAAAGGCGACTATGCGTTTATCCTGCACATGATCGAAACCATGAAACCAAAAACAGGTCGTATGGGTGTTGTCGTACCACATGGCGTGTTATTCAGAGGTTCCAGTGAAGGTAAGATTCGTCAACAATTAATCGAAGAAAACTTATTAGATACAGTCATTGGTTTGCCGGAAAAATTATTTTACGGCACCGGTATTCCCGCAGCGATTCTCATCTTTAAAACGTCTCGTCATTCCCGCAAAGGCGGGAATCCAGAAGATGTTCTATTTATCGATGCCAGCCGCGAATACAAAGACGAAAAAAATCAAAACAAACTAACACAAGAAAATATCAAAAAGATCGTCAAAACTTACAAAGCAAGAAAGACTGTTGATAAGTATGCCTATCTCGCTAGTTTCAATGAGATAAAAGAAAATGATTTTAATCTAAATATCCCGCGCTATGTCGACACCTTTGAAGAAGAGGAAGAGATCGATCTAATGGCAGTGAGAAAAGAAAGAAAAAAACTGAAAACTGAATTAGCTGACTTGGAAAAGGAAATGGAGAAATACCTAAAGGAGTTAGGTTACGATGTGTAGGATACACAAGTGCCGCGAGCGCAGGACGCGCAGGAGCGGCGAATGAATAACATCGCAAATACACCTGCTAAACAATTTGAATCACTGCGTAATCTGTCTGATGAAGGTGCGGAATTTTGGACTGCACGAGAGCTGCAAACAGTGCTTGATTACAGCACTTGGCAAAAATTCGAACTGGTAATCAAAAAAGCAATAACAGCTTGTAAAACAAGTGGTTACAATGAGAAAGACCATTTTAACCAATTGGTTAAAATGGTCAAAATTGGCTCCGGCGCAGCAAGAAAAATCAAAGACTATCAACTCTCGCGCTATGCCTGCTATCTTATCGTGCAAAATGCAGATGCTAATAAACAAGTCATTGCACAGGGACAAACCTATTTTGCAATGCAAACACGGCGTCAGGAATTACAGGATGAAGAAAGTTTTAAACACCTTACGGAAGACGAAAAGCGTATCGCCCTACGAGAAGAACTGGCAAAACACAATAAACACCTCGCCGCCGCTGCCAAAGATGCGGGTGTTGAAAGTGGGCTGGATTATGCCATCTTTCAAAATCATGGTTACAAAGGCCTATACGGCGGTTTAGATAACAAAGCGATACATCAACGTAAGCAATTAAAAAAGAGTCAGAAAATACTCGATCACATGGGCACCACCGAACTGGCGGCAAACCTGTTTCGCGCCACCCAAACGGAAGAAAAACTGAAACGAGATAATATCCAGGGCAAAACGCAAGCAAACCAAACACACCACGATGTCGGCACAAAAGTACGCCAAACCATTAAAGAACTGGGCGGCACCCTGCCCGAAGAACTGCCAACACCGAAAGACAATGTGAAAACTCTGGAAAAGAAACAACAACAAAATCTGGATAAGAAAAAATGAGTTTGTCGAACGTTCTTTATTCAACAGAGTTAGTAAAAGATTCAACTGTTTCCATTTTGGAAACAGTTGCCGAAGGAAGTGTTGCAGAAAGCATCAATAAATTTCTGGAATTTAATGAATATAAGATCCTGGAAGGCTACGGAAATATTTCACGACAACAAGCAGGGCAAAAAGCCTTTGCTGAATACGAAAAATTTAACAAAACCCAACGAATTGAATCCAATTTTGATAAGGAAACAAAAGCTTTTTTAAAGGCTCCGGAAAATAAAGAGGCGAATGATGAAAACGATTCCTGAAGGATGGAAACGTACAAATTTAGGAAGCCTTTGTACTG
>CAYTIZ010000216.1:0-4498 GCA_964437885.1 uncultured Enterobacteriaceae bacterium | reverse complement strand
ATGGCACGTCAATGACGGTTTCCATCATATTCAACTTGGCACCAATTCTGTCGAAAAAAGGAACAATAATATGTAAACCAGGTACTAATGTTCTTGTATATTCACCAAAGCGTTCCACCGTATACTCATTACCCTGAGTAACAGTAACCACCGCCTTAATAAGTAACACAATTGAAAAAATGGCAACAACTAGAATAAACTCAGCCATGACTTTCTCCTTAAATTAATTTAAATTATTTAATAAAACGTATCGTATATGGATAACGATATTTAACACCATCATTTGCCTTGATCCCTGCCATGATAATCACAATAATCTGGAAAATGACAAGCACGCCGAGCAACAAAAAACCAATAATAACAAACATCAAAATAATAGAAACAATGACAGCAATAAGCATGGTTAATTGAAAGTTCAGCGATTCTTTTCCCTGATCATCAACAAAAGGCATTTCATCCTTTTTAATCATCCACACGATTAACGGACCAAGTACGCTACCAAACGGAATCAGATAACCGGAAAAAGCAGTAAGATGGCACAACATACCCCACATGCGTTCATCTTTACTTAGCGTTTCAGTTGTTTCCACTTCCTCAGCCATGCCTGTCTCCTGAATGAATGTTGGCGTTGTTCGAACGAATAACAAGCTTGCTAAACATTATCACTCTGAACAGGGTTTGTCCCAGAGAATTAAAAGGTATTTACAGTTGATTCACATACTGTCAAACAGTTTCTTTACCTATCCAACAGACTTTTCTTTTATTTATTCCTAATTTCCATCGAAATCTTTATCAACCAGGATAGTGACTCCCGGTGCCGCTTTATCAAACCATCCTCGGATACGTTTTATCAGGACATCCTCCAGCTTATTAAAATAGTGATCCGCACCCTCTATTTTCATTTGAACATATCGACCATTATTGCCTTTTTTTGCCGCAAGCCTTCTATCATCTGCCTGATCAATCACCTTTTTAAAATCACGACTACCATAAATATCCAGTACCGGTAGTTTGCATTTTTCGACTAAACTCAACAAATTGATCGATGGCTTTACAAAAGCATAATCGTGCAACCCTACGGCAACCAAAGCAATAATTTTAGGTTCTTCTTCTTTTTCAAGATAAGCCAACATGCTTGCGGCACCAAAACTATGACCTACTGCAACGATATTTAAAAAATTACGTTCAAGTAATAAACGTACAGCGGCCTTAATCCGTTCTGAAGCCTGTTCTAATGTTTTTCCGTAATCTTCAATTTGGTTTTCCGGCGCAATAACCGGAAGCTGGATTGATAAACTTGTCCAGCCATGTTCCGGTAACACTGTCCGTAGGGGTGATATCATTTGTGGCCAATCCGGATGGCCGCCCATACCATGTAATATAATTACTGCACCGTGTGCTTTTTCATTGGTTTGACTGTTAAGTAATGCCAGGAATTTTTCACCATTGGCTTCAAGCCATAGAATCTCGGTTGCTTTTACTCCTTCTGCTAATTTATCAGCAACCTGCTTCTCACGCTCACGATCCAATGCATCGGCGCTGACCAGCAGTGCATTACTCAGCAGCAAGAAAAAAACAACGCTTGTTTTATACATATTTCCCATACAATTCCTATTTAACCTCAACATATGTTTAGCAACAAGTGAGCCAGATAGTGGCTAAGGCAGTGACGATCAGGTAAAGTTGCGCTCTTTATCGGATACAACTGAAAACAAACGGATTATTAAGATGTTTGACCCTGTAATTGCACCTTCAATTCTGTCTGCTGACATGGCTCGACTCGGAGAAGATACCGAAGCTGTTTTAGCAGCAGGAGCTGACTTTGTCCATGTCGATGTCATGGATAATCACTATGTGCCCAATCTGACCTTTGGCCCGGTTGTGGTCAAAGCTTTGCGCGATTTTGGTATCACCGCACCAATAGATGTGCATTTAATGATCAAGCCGGTCGACCGTATTATTCCAGATTTTGCTAAGGCGGGCGCGAGCTATATTACCTTTCACCCGGAAGCATCGGAGCATCTTGACCGCACATTACAATTAATTCGTGATAACGGTTGTAAGTCAGGCCTGGTATTCAATCCGGCGACACCATTAGATGCACTTGAATATGTTTTGGATAAAGTAGATATGATCTTGCTGATGTCAGTAAACCCGGGTTTCGGTGGACAATCTTTTATTGACTCGGCCCTGGATAAACTTAAAGCCGCACGATCTGTAATTGATGATTCCGGCCGTGAAATTCGGCTTGAAATTGATGGTGGTGTCAAAATTGATAATATCCGCAAAATAGCCGAAGCAGGTGCAGACACCTTCGTAGCCGGCTCCGCTATTTTTGGAAGTGATGATTACCAGGCAACGATCACATCAATGCGAGAACAACTAGCTCTAGTTAATAGTCAGGGAACCTCTGATTAAGTCATGAATCGACATCTTGCAATTAAAATATCCTGTTTCTGCGTTGTAAAACTTCGCAATAGCCTTGCTATTACGTGCGTTTCACGCCTTGAACCAGAACATTTTAACCAACAATCTGTTCGACCCAGACTTAATCAGAGGTTCCCTAGTACCTGATTTATTCATTTTTTATCTTATGCCTATTAAAACGCCTGAATTGGTTTTACTAGATCTTGACGGCACCTTGGTCGACTCAATACCTGATCTCGCCTATTCAGTTAATAAAACATTGCTTGAATTATCGATAGCTGAGAGAGATATTACCAGTATCCGCAACTGGGTAGGTAATGGTATTGAAAAATTATTGCATCGTTCATTAACGAACGATATCGATGGTGAAGCTGAATCAGAACTTCTCGATAACGCTTTTACAAAATTCATGTCTATTTATAACGAGAATATATGCGCCACCAGCATTTGTTATCCTGGTGTTCGTGAAGGCATCGATTTTCTAAAAGAAAAAAATATAAAACTAGGTTGTGTTACAAATAAAAATGAACAATTCGTCGGGCCAATATTGGAAAAACTGGGTCTTATGAATGATATGAGTATCGTCATAGGAGGAGACACTTTGCCCAAAAAGAAACCTGATCCTTTGCCGCTATTACATGCCGCATCAACTTTCAAAATAAACCCTGAACAATCTTTAATGATCGGAGACTCTGAAAGCGATGTTAAAGCGGCTCGTTCTGCCGGCTTTCAAATTGTCTGTGTTAGTTACGGCTACAACCATGGTAATGATATTCGTGATACTAATCCTGATGCCGTTGTTGATTCGTTAGCAGACTTACCAAAACTGTTTCATTAAACATTATGCTTAGTGAAAACGAATTTAACCAACTCGCTTCTCAAGGATATAATCGTATCCCCTTGATGCGCGAAGTTTTGGCTGATCTCGACACGCCACTTAGCACTTACATGAAACTTTGTGCAGCACCCTACTCTTATTTATTTGAATCAGTGCAAGGCGGAGAAAAATGGGGGCGCTATTCTATTATCGGTTTACCTACAAAAAAAATTATTACTGCGGCCGGCAACCAAATAACAATTAAAGAAAGTGGCGAACTTGTTGAAAGATATAATGTTGATGACCCATTAGCGGAAATCGAACGCATTCAAAAAACCTATAAGGTCGCGGAGATTGATGGCATGCCTCGCTTTAACGGAGGCCTGGTCGGTTACTTCGGTTATGAAACGATTCGTTATATCGAACCGCGTTTAAATAAAAAGGATAAAGACGATCCAATTGGTTCGCCTGATATTTTATTAATGGTATCTGATGAAGTCATTGTATTTGATAATCTCGGTGGCAAGTTATATATCATTGTTCATGCCGCCCCAGATAATGCAGAAGCATTTTCAAAAGCACACCATCGGCTTGATGAATTAGTCGAGATGCTTGCCAATAAGCAAATTGATAAATCAAAATCAAATAGCTCACGTAGCGTTAATGAAAATGATTTTGTTTCAGGCTTTACTCAAAAAAACTATGAGGCTAGCGTTGATAAGATAAAACAATACATTGTAGATGGTGATGCTATGCAAGTAGTATTGTCCCAACGTCTTTCGATCCCATTTGAATCAGAACCAATTGATTTATATCGTGCATTACGTTGCCTCAATCCTTCGCCGTATATGTATTTTCTTGATTTAGATGATTTCCAGATAGTTGGCTCATCGCCAGAAATTCTGGTTCGACTTGAAGATGATATTGTTACTGTAAGACCTATCGCCGGCACACGTCCGCGCGGCAAGACCGAAGCGGAAGATAAAGCATTGGAAAAAGACTTGCTTCAAGATCCAAAAGAACTGGCCGAACATTTAATGTTGATAGATTTAGGTCGTAATGACGCAGGTCGCGTTGCTGAGATGGGTAGCGTGACTTTGACCGACAAAATGATCATTGAACGTTATTCACATGTCATGCATATCGTCTCAAATGTTACGGGGAAACTTAAGGACGGCATGAGTGCGATTGATGTCTTACGTGCCACCTTTCCTGCGGGCACTGTTTCAGGCGCACCTAAAATTCGCGCAATGG
>CAYTIZ010000215.1:0-4512 GCA_964437885.1 uncultured Enterobacteriaceae bacterium | reverse complement strand
CGGCAGCGATTTCGGCTATACCGGAAGATTAGCGCGTATCGTTGCCGCAGGCACCTTAGGTGGTGCAGCGGTGAATTCCGATCAAAATTCCGATCTCGCGGAATTCCCCATCCGCCCCGGACTGCAAACCCAAGCCATTACCGTAGCCAGCAACCTCACCCGCCCAGAACACTACTATGTCCACGTTATCGGTATGGCTGAGAACCAGGATTGCCTGGAAGGCATGAGTTGCCCTGATTTTGAAACACCCGGTAGTACGGCACCGTTTGATACACGTCCCCGTTTATTAACGCCTTTTATGGTTCCGCTGTTTGATGAGCAGAATACCTTTGATGAACTTAATGCCTTTAATGCGATATTACGAAATCAGCAAGCACAAGAAGAGGGGGGTGAAGACCAAGTTCAACCTAATCGACCCTTACCCAGTTATGTCTGGCAATACCGCCCTGAGTATCAGTTCAGTCAGTATGATTTAGAAGTGAACGCAATCAATCTTATTAACGAAGGCGAAGAACCAGTCAACCTCCTTGACACTAATCCCTCCATCTCAGGCGGCGATGATCTCGTTGAAATACTCTTCGACTTATTAGGTTCAGAGTTTGACCGACTTCAACCCATTGATGGTCAACAAGAATTTATACTCGCTTTTGGTGCCGAAGAAATCCGATTGACCAGCACAGCAGGCAGCAACCAGGTCAGATTTGAGAATTTGGCCCAGATCGATTCCTTATCAGCGGAGGATTTACTCAGCATTCGTCTTTATACCAATAACGATGCCGGTAATATTTTATTCGAATACGCCTTTGGCTCCGTGAATGGCGCGGTCGATCTCAACCGCGATGGCGTGGTAGAGCTGTCTGATAACCCGCTTGAGGAAGAAGAACCGGCTACCGATGAGAGTGGATCAGGAGATGGCGACGGTGGAGACAATACGGGCGGTGGCAGTACAGTCATCGCAAGTATCACGCTCGATGCCAATATCACCAGTGATGACATTATCGATGCAACCGAAGCAGCGACTACTATCAGCATTACTGGTACCGTCGGCGGCTCTCTAGTACAAGATGGTGATGCCGTCACCCTCACTGTAAATGGCAATAGCTTTACTGGTACGGTCAGCAACAATAGCTTCAGTATCAACGTGCCAGGTGCTGATCTAGCCGCTGATTCTGATGCCACCATCGATGCGACGATAACAGCGACAGATGGATCAGGTAACAATGTGACGGCGAACGATACAGAGGGCTTTAGTATTAATATTGCTGGGGTGTCGATAGGGGATGATAGGTCATCAAGGGTAGATTTTGCGGCGTTGGCGAATGTGTTTGTGAAGAGTGCGAATGCGCAAGAGGGGGGTGCAGAACCACCGCCAACTGGTGAGATAAATGGGGATAAAACGTCACCTACTACGCCTTTTTTATTTTGGGTTAATAATGATTATGATGTTGTCAATAATTTGGGAATCATTGATCTTGAAAGGGTTAACTGTCCGTTCGAGAGAAACCCATCTCAGCAGGTATGTGAGCAGTGGGATGAAATCCCAGTTAACTCAAAGCATAATACTTCTAGCGAGAACATATTAGTTATTGAATCTGAAAGAGATTTGGAAGATTTTCAACCACTGCTGCTAAGCGTGCCTAATATTGAAGAAAATGAAAATGGAGATGTTCGACTACCTGAAGGTTATACCCTAAGTATAACGGCGAAAAATGTATATATAAATCTATTTCGTGGTGTATGGAATGAAGGAACTGACTATTTAACAGATACATTTGTTATGACACGGCAGGTTCGTACGAGTCTTATTTTCCGTCAAGGACAGCAACCTGAGGATGTTTACGCATTTAAATTAGGTAATGAACAGGAAAAGGTATTTACAGAAGAAGAAATTAATATGTTTTTTTCTGGAGATGGAAAAGCTAAATTTATTTTTGAAGGCTACCAGCCATCACCGGAAGATTGTAGTGATCAAACAACAAATTGTTATATAGAAATCACACTTAAGAAAAATGGTCAGGATCAAAGTAAGCAAAGAATCCATATGCAACTGTACGATGTAAAAAATTTATACGATCATCATACGGTCGGTACTGGAGAGGCGCAAAATGGGGGTGTTATTTCTCCACTAGCTATGAATATCAACCAAACTGGCAATGCTAATCCATTTATATCAACTCATAGATATATCAATATCAACAAAGGACAACCAAACGAACTTACTGGTAACTATATTATATTTGTTCATGGTTGGCGCGTGCAATTTGGTGAACGTATCCATCTTGCTGAGACTGCATTTAAAAGGTTGTTTTTGTCGGGATATACAGGTAGGTTTGGTACTTATACATGGCCTACGGGCTATTTTGAATTGCCGGCTCATATATATGATGAAGCGTCAAAGTTTATTACATACATACGTAGCAGAAGCAATGATCAGAATTATGGGTTAAGCGAAGCAGCAGCGAGAATGTCAGGTATGCCTTTAGCAAACTTGCTTTCTCGTTTAAATCAAAATTTTACTGTTCACGCATTCGCTCATAGCATGGGAAATGTTGTAGTTAGTGAGGCTTTGAGATTCGCTGGGGATACATTATTAGTTGAAGATTACGTTGCTTCCCAAGCAGCTGAAGTGGCGAGCGCGTACAACCGAAATTCAAATTGGATGGATTTAGATTTACCCCAGTCTATTCCTCAAGGGTTAATAGAAGACTTTAGGCCAACAGCCAATGATGTCGAAAGTGCGTGGAGAGCAGCAAATAGTGATCCAGGAACTCCTTTTGATATGCCCCCCAATCACTACACATTTGATGTGCCTGCTAGACATGGTCCAACTGTCCCAACCTCAGAACGAAAGACTGCAGAGGACGAAGGGTGGCGCGATACTTATTATCATACTATAGGGTCCGCAGCAGGAGATATAATAAATTTTCACAATCAATTTGATGCGGCATTAACTGCTTGGGAATTACAACAAATCACAAAACCTGATCTATTGGGCGGACCCACATGGGATTATCGGCAAGTAATATCATCTGTTGAAGACAGTGAAGAAGGCAAAAGGCGTGATTTATATCTTAGAGATGGCGATGCTTTGAGCTTTAGTAGAGATCTCCCTATAACAATCGATTCAGCTAACATTCTCGGTCATATAATTCCGTCCAGGACAGGCGCTCTAGGACAATTCTCAGAAGTCCAAAGAATTACTAATGAATTTGATGCCAGAGTATCTGTGATTGATCGTAGCCGACGATTTGATTTCTACGGGCTTAGCAATCAAGGACATACCGCACAATTTTATTCTTTCTACAATGTTAGAAGAAGTTATTGGGATTCATTGATTACGGAATTCGGTTTACGGAGGGTTAATCCATAATGAAGAAATATTATTTTCTATTATTTATTTTAATTGTTTCATTCTCTGTGGCCTATTATAAAATACATTTAAAAAACAGCTATGAAGACGTTTACGTTTCAGAAACAGAAAACACCATTGTGTCAAGAGAGGATATTGAGAAAAACTTAGAAATATACAATAAACAAGTTGTTCAGTTACAAAAAGAAAGAAATCAACAAGTGACAAATCAAACCATAGAAAGCAAAAAATTAGAAGAAAGTCATATTCAGAAGTTATTCGATTTTGTTAGCCCTCAAGTAAAAAAAATCGAATTTTACGGTAAATTAGTAGATCAGAATGGCGAGGCCATTCCAAATGTAAAAGTTAGATATAGCGCGTTACGCGGCGCGTTATCATCTGGTACTGGTACTGGTTACGCAACCACTAATGAACTAGGAGTTTTTTTTATTGGCGATGCCAAAGGGAATGGTTTACTAATTGAATCTTTTATAAAAATTGGCTATCAGCTTCCTTCTTTTATTGTATTTAGAAACAATAAAAGTGAAGGTTCATTAAACGATAGTTGGTCTGATTACACTCAGAGTAGCCCCTATGTTTTTACAGCATGGAAAGTTGATAGATACCCGAAAGTATTACACGATTCTGAGTTACTTGGTTTTTTACCAGATAATCGTGATTACACAGTAAATTTTTTCGCAGAAGATATCAATAATGAAGGCGATAACGAAGGAGAATTGCTCATCAGATTTTATCGGAGCAATGGTCGATGGGAGTTAGTTATCGAAGCGATTGACGGTGGTTTAGTAGAGGCGTTGGATGAGTATAAAAATATAGCCCCTATAGACGGTTATAAAAAAGAACTTCAATATAGAGGTAAAGAAAATTTTCCGAGCTTATTGCATAAACATTTTTACTTTTTTTCATCGAGTAGAAATCTTTTTGGTCTCTTAAAAATGGAAATTACTCCTTACTATAATCGAAAATTTTCATCTATATCAGTTGAATATGTATTTAACCTTGAACAAGGACGAAATTTAACCGTAAAGCAATAATATTCGAAAATCAAGGGGTCAGAGTACTTGAAATTAAACTTAGCGAATAAAGCAAAGATTGGTAGCGAAAAACAGGAGAGATTCCATGGCAAGGATGCCGAGGATAAT
>CAYTIZ010000214.1:0-4519 GCA_964437885.1 uncultured Enterobacteriaceae bacterium | reverse complement strand
AACAATTAGATTTCTATCAAATTGTGTGGGTTTACTCTGTAACATTTTCATGTTCAGTAAAGTCTTATAGGCTTTCATGTCGTTTCTTTCTTATGTAAACCAGAATTTTCTTTGCAACTAAGGGAAATATTCCCAATAAAACAAATGAGAATATTAATTCAGGTGATAGTACATCGCCGGGTGATTCTATCTTTGCCAATTGTGTTCCAGCATTTACGAAAATAATGGTAGGTATCAACATGCCTATCTGACTGACAAGGGCAAAGTTGAGCGTCTTAATCGGAGTCAATGCCATTAGATTATTAATAATAAAAAAGGGGAATATAGGCACGAAGCGAATTGTAAACAGATATAAATCACCTTCTTTTCTAATTCCATGGTTTATAGGCTCAAGATATTTTTTAAATCTAGTCTGGACATAATCATGAAATAAATAACGTGCGATCAAGAAGGCCATCGTTGCACCAAATACTGAACCAAAAGAAACCAGTATTGTTCCCCAGACAACGCCAAAGATTGCACCAGCAGCCAAAGTTAAAATTCCCGCACCTGGTAAGGAGACACCTGTAATCAGGATATAACTGATGAAGAAAATGAAACCGGTAAGGATTGGTTTTGTCGCGTAATAATTATCTATCGTGCTTTGTTGTGATTTTATATATCCCAGATCCAGATATTGGGCTATATCAAGGCTAAAAAATAAAGCAACGAGAAGAATGAACAGGATAATAAGGGTTATTTTTTTATTATTCATATGCGGAATTAGAGGTGTTTGAACGGGTTAGTTCATTCATAATGTCAAATATACAGTATTAAAAATAAAAACGGCTACTGAGCACACACTCAGTAGCCGTTTAAATTATAAAGATATTAACTATACTAGATAGCCGCAAATAATAGTCCACCAACAGTACTCGCTTTTTTCGCAGGAAAAAGAAGTTCTTTAATGAAATGAAACGGATTTGACCTTATTTGTTGTATGCGCTGTTCAATCTTTAATTCGTACTCCTTTGCGAATACATTATTAAAAACCAGATCATTTAATGAAATGTGCTTATGGATATTACTAGTTTGTCCCAATTCAGGCACAAACATCCATCTAGAATTGTAACTACGACAACAATAGCCTCTGAGTCCAAGATACCAACATTGATAAACGTTCATGTGATGATTCCTTAATATTTATAATTATTTTGCAACTCGTATACCGTATTTTATAATAAGAGGTAAAAGTTTAAGAATCTGTGAATTGAGTCACACTATCTAAAAATAAATACAAATAAAATCAATGAGATAGAGTGTTTAAATTAATTTTCGAATTAGCCTGTGAAGATGATGTTGTGGTATGGGTTAGTACAAAACACTAAATATTGTGTCGTGCTTTAATGACATTTACTTTGGAATCTCTGCATTAAACGGGTACGATACGAGCATAAAAAAAGGAATGCGGTAATAAAAAAATGATAAAAAAGTACGCTCTCTATTTGTTTCTTTCCATGCTTTCAGTTTCTGTAATCGCTGCTGATTTTTCCAGTCCAACAGGACGTATTAAGGATTCTGTCAATAAGGTGCTCAGTGTATTAAAAGATAAATCTCTGGATCGTGAAACACGTTGGGACAAGATTGGTATTGTTATTAATGACAGTTTTGATTTTCGTAGCATGTCGCAGAGTGTGTTGGCAACAAACTGGAAGAAAGCATCGCCAGAAGAACGTCAGCAATTCGTCGTATTTTTTTCCCAATATCTTGAAGATACTTACCGCACCAAAATCGAAGCCTACACTAACCAAAAAGTTGAGTATGTTGGTGAAACAATTCGCGGTAAAAAAGCAGTTGTAGAAACGTTGATAATAACCGACAACACAGAAATTCCAATTAATTATAAGTTAAAGAATAATGATGGTATCTGGTTTGCTTATGATGTGGTTATTGAAGGCATCAGTCTCGTTAACAATTACCGAAGTACCTTTGCCGCCATAGTTAAAAATGATGGTATGGACGGTTTATTAGATGATATCCAATCTCGCATTAATAAATATAAAGCATCGCAGAAAAAAACAGCGCCTACAGAATTTACAGAAGATAGTTAAATTATATTTTTCTATGCGTCATTTTTATTCACTCTGACGTATAAATAACGCAAAGATTTACATAACGAAAGAGAAAGCACTAAATAGTGTTGAAGGTCGTCTACGCTTCTACAATGTCGTCTTTCAAACTCAAAATAAATTCAACAACATCATCACACTCTTGTTGAGGAACGGCTAAAGCTTGCATCGTAGCGCCAGCATGTTCAAAAAATATAGACCAATCACTTTCACTGACTTTCATCCCTTTATGTGTCGTTAACATATCTCGCCCAGTGTAAAGCATCGGACCACCAGAACCTGTACACAAATAATCAATTAACAACTGTTTTTCTCTAGCTATACCGTCATCACCTCGGTTCTGCCAGAAACGTCCTAGTTGAGAATCTCCTTGTAGACGTGGTAATAGATCACTGGCAAATGCTGTAATGCCATCATAGCTACCAAGACGTTCGTAAAGTGATTTCTGTGTCATTAAATTAATCTCCGTACTTAAATTTTACCATTGACGTCCTATATTTTCTTGACAAACTCAGACTTCAATTTCATTGCACCAATACCATCGATCTTACAATCAATATCGTGGTCGCCTGCAACAAGATGAATATATTTTATCTTGGTACCGACTTTCACGACAGATGAAGATCCTTACACCTTTAAATATTTTATTACAGAGATGGAATCACCATTTTGTAATAGATTACCATTAGAATCTTTTACTACTTAAACTAATCTCCTGATTCGAAGATGTATTTACTGATTAATTCTTCCAGATTAATTGAGGGTTCAGTTTCAATAATTTCCATACCTGCTTCAACATAGGTGTCGCTGCCACCAGCTGATATTTTCATGAATTTGTCGCCAATGATGCCAGCGGTTCTAATTGATGCGATGGAATCATCGGGCACGGTGATCGATTTAGGTAAACTAATATCAACAACGGCTAGATAGCTTTCTGGATCAAATTCAATTTTCTTAACTTTACCAACAGTGACTCCAGCTATCTCTACATAAGCACCTTTTCTTAATCCCGATGCAGAAGTGAATTTAGCTTGAATAATATATTCGTTTTTATTAAATAATTCGACATCACCCATACGCAATGCCAGAAAGGTAATTGCAATAATGCCAATAAGCATGAAGATGCCGACGAGTAACTCTGTGTGTTGTTTATCATTCATAATCGCAGTTTACAGCATCAAGGCACTGAGTAAATAATCACTAAAAAGAATAGCCATTGATGAGATGACAACAGCCTCCGTTGTTATGCGGCTAACACCTTCAGAACCATATGCGCCGCGTTTATCAAGGTGCAGATTAAACCCTTTATCGCAGGCTACCCATGCTATCAATAAACCAAATACAATAGACTTGGAAAAGCACATTAAGATATCTCTATTTAATATGGTATCTGACATGCCTTGAAAATAAGAGCCGGGACTAACGCCAAATAAAATAACACCGACGAAGTAACCGCCAAATATTCCAACCAGAATAAATATAGCCGTTAATATAGGTACGCAAATGACGCTGGCGAAGATTCTTGGTGAAAACAAATAACGATAAGGGTCAATTGCCATGCATTCCAATGCATCAATCTGATTGTCCACTCGCATAATACCTATTTCAGCGCACATGGCCGAACCTGCTCGTCCTATTACCATGAGTGCAGTTATTACGGGACCAAGTTCACGTATTAAACTCAGACCCACAGCAGAACCGAGTAAGCTGATTGAGCCGAAACGAAGTAAAGTGTCATAGAATTGAAGTGCGATAACCATTCCGACAAATAAACCCGCGACAATAATAACCAACATTGAACGAGCACCAATAAAGGCAATTTGTTTTATTAACGGTTTTAAAGAATAGGGCGGCAATACTATTGTGCGAATTGTTTCGAATAGAAACAGGCCTGCAACACCAAGCCGGACTAATCTATTTTCTATACTGGATAATACTTGTAGTTTACGGATGTTTATCATGATTAATCACGCGTTAGTTTATCTAGATAATCATCTGCATCGACCATGTCATTCATCGCTTTACGTTCTAGCATATTAACAATTCGTGGATCGGGAAAATTTCGAATCATATCTTTATCACCAGTAATGATTTGATGTCCGTCATCAAGTACGGTAATTCTATCCGCAATTTTGAATGCACTATCGAGATCATGTGTGACAACGACAATAGTCATATTTAGCGCATCACGTAGTTGTAGGATCAAATTATCCAATTCGGCTGACGTTACTGGATCAAGCCCGGCTGAAGGTTCATCAAAAAAAAGTACTTCTGGATCCATAATAACGGCTCTTGCTAAACCGGCACGTTTTAGCATGCCACCAGAAAGTTCGGCAGGCATTAATGATTCACTATCGCTTAAATTCATCAATTCAAGCTTAAGTCGTGACATGATACGAATTGTATTTTTA
>CAYTIZ010000213.1:3385-4533 GCA_964437885.1 uncultured Enterobacteriaceae bacterium | reverse complement strand
TCGATGTTTCGCTTGTTACAGTGGATATGCGCGGGTACAATACGCGCAAATTTGATATAGCAGTGAGTCAGGAGTATTTGAATATGGCATTAAGTTGTGAACAGAAGGCGGGAATAGTTAAGGATTATCAGCGTGGCACGAATGACACCGGTTCTCCGGAAGTGCAAGTTGCTTTGCTTACCTCTCGTATTACTGACTTGTCAGGTCACTTCAAAGAGCACGCCAAAGATCATCATTCAAGACAGGGACTGCTACGTATGGTAAATCAAAGACGTAAATTGCTTGATTACCTGAAAGACAAAGATCTTGGTCGCTATGGCGATTTGATTAGCCGACTCGGCTTACGTAAATAACAACTTTCTGGCACTCGCCAATGAGGAAACCAACACTAAACCCGCCACTGCGGGTTTTAATGTTTTATAAAATCATCTTTCAACACTAAATCAACATATCTGTTAGGGAAAATCCATGAGCGTGGTAACTAAAGAATTTCAATTCGGTAATCAAAAAGTCACATTAGAAACAGGCAAAGTAGCCAGACAAGCATCCGGTGCTGTTATGGTTAGTATGGGAGACACGGTAGTATTGGTCACCTGTGTTGCTAAAAAAGAAGCAAGGGAAGGGCAAGATTTTTTTCCTTTAACAGTCGATTATCAAGAGAAGAATTATGCTGCCGGTAAAATACCAGGCGGTTTCTTTAAAAGAGAAGGTCGTCCGTCTGAAAAAGAAACCTTAACTTGTCGATTAATTGATCGTCCTATTCGTCCTCTTTTCCCCAAAGGCTTTAAAAACGAAATTCAAATCATTGTAACGGTAATGTCACTTGATCCAGAGATTAATCCGGACATCCCATCTATCATTGGTGCTTCGGCAGCAATTAGTCTTTCCGGCGCACCTTTTAGTGGTCCTGTAGGTGCTGCTCGTGTTGGCTACATTGATGGAGAGTATGTACTCAATCCGTCATATACCGCATTAGAGGGGTCTCAATTGGAACTGATTGTTGCAGGTACAGACACATCAGTATTGATGGTTGAATCTGAAGCGAAGCAGTTATCTGAAGAAGTTATGTTAGGTGCTGTTATGTTTGGTCATGAGCAGTTTCAAGTTGTTATTGAAAACATAAAAGCCCTGGCTGAAGAAGCGAATAC
>CAYTIZ010000213.1:0-3285 GCA_964437885.1 uncultured Enterobacteriaceae bacterium | reverse complement strand
AGCAGTTTCAAGTTGTTATTGAAAACATAAAAGCCCTGGCTGAAGAAGCGAATACAAAATCATGGGATTGGGTTGCGAAAGAAAAAGACGAAGCGCTTGAAAGTGAAATTCAATCACGTGCAGGTGATTTGGTACGTGAAGCATATAGCATTCAAGATAAGCTTGAACGTAAAGAACGCCTAAGCGAAATCAAGAAAGAAGTTATTGAAGGCATTACCGAAGGTGAAGACCCTCAATGGTCTGGCGCTGTAATTGCTGGTGCAATCGAAGCACTCGAAAGTCATATTGTTCGCAGCAGTGTATTGTCAGGTGAAAATCGTATTGATGGACGTGATTCAAAAACGATACGCCCTATTACTGTTGAAACAGGCATATTGCCTCGTACACATGGTTCTGCATTATTTACTCGAGGTGAAACACAAGCGATTGTAGTCGTTACCTTAGGTACGCAACGTGATGCACAAATTATTGATGCAATTGAAGGTTCTTATAAAGATCCTTTTATGTTCCATTACAATTTCCCTCCATTTTGTGTGAATGAAACCGGTCGTGTTGGTACGCCAAAACGTCGTGAAATTGGACATGGTCGATTAGCGAAACGCGGTATCTTAGGTGTTATGCCTGATATGGAAGAGTTCCCATATGCAATCCGTGTTGTTTCTGAAATTACCGAATCAAATGGTTCAAGTTCGATGGCTTCAGTTTGTGGTAGTAGTCTGGCGTTGATGGATGCTGGTGTTGAACTGGATGCACCTGTTGCAGGCATTGCAATGGGGCTGATTAAAGATGAAGACAAATTTGTTGTTCTTTCAGACATTATGGGTGATGAAGATCATCTGGGTGATATGGACTTCAAGGTAGCCGGTTCTGAAAAAGGTATTACTGCCTTACAGATGGATATCAAGATTGATGGTATTACCAAAGAAATTATGGAAGTGGCTCTGGTTCAGGCAAAAGAAGGGCGTTTGCATATTCTTGGCAAGATGAACGAAGTGTTAGCTAGCCATAATGAAGAAATGTCAGAATTTGCACCTCGCATAACCACTATCAAAATTCATCCTGACAAAATTCGTGACGTTATTGGTAAGGGTGGTGCAACCATTCGTGCTATTACTGAAGAAACAGGTGCAACCATTGATATTGATGATGATGGTACTGTTAAGATTGCCGCTACCGACAAGGCAGCTGGCGAAGCAGCGTTGAAACGGGTTGAGCAAATTACTGCTGATATTGAAGTCGGCAAAATCTATGAAGGTAAAGTTGCCAAGTTGATGGACTTTGGTGCTTTCGTCAATATTCTTCCCGGTAAAGATGGACTGGTTCATATCTCGCAAATCTGTGAAGAACGTGTTGAGAATGTCAGTGATAAACTCAGCGAAGGTGAGATGGTTCAGGTTAAAGTACTCGAAGTTGATAGACAAGGCCGTGTTCGTCTTAGCATGAAGGCGGTTAATGAGGTTAGTGAATAAAAAAATTATCTATGTTTTAAGTTGTTTGCAAAAGGGGCTTTTAGCCCCTTTTTTTATTTACACAAACGATGTGTTTCCATAGTAAAGAAAGCATGATCTCCTCATCATCATTTGAGCAATTTATCCGGAAAATTACCATTCATCTTTTAAAGCAAAAAAGTTTCTAAATATTTCATTATTTGGTTTTTAATCTCACTCTATTGGCAGATCAATATTGAAAATACCTGATAAATATATACAAAACGATAGACTTTAATAATTGAAAAAAGAGCCATGCTCGGGGCATGGCTCTAATACTTAACAAATAGGCAGGGGAAGAATGTTAAGCTTTATACTACTTGTTGTTACTTATCCTTTAAATAAGCATCAAGATCGTCTGCTGTACCAATTAACTTTCCACCGATAAAGACTTGTGGTGTCGTTGTTGCACCAGAAATTGCTCGCAGTGTGCGACTGGTAATACCTTGACCTAATACAATCTCTTCGTAAGGTATATCGTTCGCTTCCAGTGCTTTTCTAGCTCGTTCACAATGGATACAGCCTTTACGCGAAATCATTGAGACAAATTCAGGTTTAATAGCATTTTCATTGACGTAGTCCAACATAGTATCTGCATCGGAAACTTCAAACGGGTCGCCTTCGACTTCAGGTTCAATGAACATTTTTTCAATTTTTTTATCTTTCACCAGCATTGAGTAGCGCCATGATCGATCACCAAACCCAAGGTCTTTTTTACCAACCAACATGCCCATACCATCACTAAATTCACCATTGCCATCTGGTATGACAGTGACATTGTCAGACTCCTGATTTTCTTTCCAGGCATTCATAACAAAAGTATCGTTAACTGACATACAAATGATTTCATCTACACCATTTTGTTGAAACACGGGAGCCAGTTCGTTAAAACGTGGCAGGTGTGTGCTTGAACAGGTCGGTGTGAATGCACCAGGTAATGAAAAAACTGCTACCGTTTTTCCTGCAAACAGATCATCTGTCGTTATATTTTTCCAATCACCATCTTCTATGACGCGAAAAGTGACATCAGGTATATTATTGCCTTCTCTATTGTCTAACATTGCTTTCTCCTAAGGAGTCGTGTTTAATTTTCATAGAATTCTAGACGAGACAACAAAGTTAATAAATTTAATTGTTTTAATATAATTGATAGAAAAAAACTATCAAACGTAAGTTAATGTAACTGACTGTTTGAAGGTTTTTGAGCTAATGTACCTAATTTCCATTCCGCTTGTTCGACACTTTGCATGAGCAGGGAATAAAACATATAGATTAAGGTATCGTTGAGGTTATAAGTGATTCCTTGTCCTGACTCTGACTGGATTATTAGTGTGAAATTGCCTTGTTCGTCTGTTCCGGTTTTTATGCCAAAAGCGAGTACGCCGTTTTCACCTAAGGGATGGTTTTTAGCTGTTTCTTCTACGTAAGGTTTTTCAAAGGCACCTTCATTGAAAAGTTTTGTAGTTTCTTTTTGTGAACTTAATGCCGTCGTGCCGCCGCGCTTTTCAATTTCCTTATCAAAAATATCGATAAGTAATTTTGTGTAGCGGCGAGTTAGCCAGATCAAATATTCATCATTATTTTCAGTCGATGTTCTTAACAGAATGCGATCTTCCTTGTTGGAATATTGCACATTAATCTGGTGTAATTTATTTGATTCTGCCATCTTTATTCTTCCAGCATGAAAGTTAATATTTCATCACCGGTTTTGTATCCATATATCTTGTTACCACCTGCCGCAACAGTAACATACTGTTTGCCATTAATACTGTAAGTAATCGGTGGCGCGTTTACACCA
>CAYTIZ010000212.1:0-4538 GCA_964437885.1 uncultured Enterobacteriaceae bacterium | reverse complement strand
TAAGAAGGTAAAGCGCGTCCTTTTACATGAATATTTATCCATATTAATGTATTTTAAACTATTCCATGAAACAATTGCACATCAACCATTTCGCCATTTTTTATACCTTCATTATCTAACGGTAAGACTATAAAGCAATTAGCATCTGCCATTGAGCGTAGTATTCCTGAACCTTGTGCGCCAGTTTTGCGAACTACCATACGGCCATTTTCATCTTGTTCTAATACGCCGCGTTGATATTCAACACGACCAGGTCGTTTTTTTAATGTAGTAACACAAGGCACTTTCATCATGATAGGAGAACAAGTGGTTTCGCCCATGAGTTTTTTTAATGCGGGTTGTACGAATTGATAAAAGGTGACCATAACCGATACTGGATTGCCGGGAAGTCCAAAAAAATAGGTTGTATCCAGTTTACCAAAGGTAAGAGGGCGTCCGGGTTTCATGGCGACTTTCCAGAAGCTGGTTTCACCTTGTTTTAATAAAGTTTCTTTTACGTAATCTGCTTCGCCAACGGAAACGCCACCGGAGGTGATTAATACATCTGCTTTACCGCTCGCTTCGGTAAAAGCATCTTCCAGTAATTGTTTATCATCTTTTACGACACCCATGTCGATAATTTCAACACCTAATCTCGAAAGCATGCCGTATAAGGTATAGCGATTACTGTCGTAGATATCACCCTCATTCAGTTCTTCTCCGACAGAACGTAATTCATCTCCGGTAGAGAAAAAAGCAACTTTTAAATGTCGAAATACAGATGCTTCAGGAAAACCTAATGAGGCTAATAATCCAATATCTGCCGGCGTTAGTTTCATGCCTTTTTCCAGAACCAGATCGCCTATGGCGAGGTCTTCACCTGCTTGTCTGACATTTGAACCGGACTTTTCATCTGAGGCCATTGATACCTTGTCATCAGAAACGTTTACGTTTTCCTGAATAACAACTGTGTCAGCATTATCAGGCATGATTGCACCGGTCATAATTCGAACACATTCATCTGATTTTATGGACTCTTTAAACGGCTTTCCGGCAAAGCTTGTACCTATCATCTGGAATTGTTTAATACCTTCAGTAGGGATGTCGGCTGAATTTATTGCATAACCGTCCATCGCAGAATTTCTTCCGCTAGGCACATTAATTTCAGATTTAATATTGTTTGCAATAACTCGTCCCAAGGCTTCTCTAACTGGAATACTCTCCGTTTCTTTAACAGGTACTATGGTATTAAAGATGTTCTCAAGTGCTTTATCTGGCGTGATTGATTCTGGATCATAATCATCCATGCAACTGTGTTCTTTGTTAATAATAGTTTCAGACATTGTTTGCTTTCCTGTTATTGTCATTACAGACATTATTAATAATATATTCAACAATTGATTCGTAATTATTTAAGTCCAGAATTATTAAATCAGTATTTTCTGACAGTGGCGCATCAGTCGCAATAGCAATAACGTTTTCATCTGTGCTGGAAATTAACGGATGTCCGAGACCAGGGCGATGTAGTTCAATCTTGGGTATTGCTTCTGGTTTGAAACCTTCTACCAGAATCAGATTTAGTTTGTTCTGGTCAAGATATGAAATATATTCTTCAAGACGTGTTTGCTGATCTTCTTCATCTTGTTCGATCATAAGTGCCCAGCGTTTTTTTGAACCGATTAACATTTGGCTGGCACCGGCTTTTCTTATTTCATAACTATCTTTACCTGGCTGATCAATCTCAAAAGTATGATGTGCATGTTTAATAACTCCGACTTCAAGACCGCGTTTTTTTAGTAATGGAATAATATTGATTAATAACGTCGTTTTTCCTGTGCCACTGTAGGCAGCAAAGCCAACGATTGGGATTGTTGTTTTGATCGTTGTCATAAAATGCTTTCTACAGTTTTAATATCTTCGAGGGTATTTAAATTGTCAAATGTTTTTGGAATATCTGAAAAATCAGCGATAGCCAAAGCATGTTGCTTAAACCATTTATCAATTTTTCTTTCATCCTGGCTCAAGTAATTATTCATAGATGACAGTAATTCTTTTTTCATTAAACAAAATACGGGTTGCATACGTTCGCCATTATGCGCGACGCTGATATCTGCATTTTCTGACTCTAAAGAGATTGTAAGGCGTTGAACAAGATCATCAGGTATAAAAGGCGAGTCGCAAGGTGCAGTTAACATATACGCTGTCTTTGTTTTATTCAATGCACTTGCCATGCCAGCTAGCGGCCCACAATAACCGCTTAATTCATCAGAGACGATATCAAAACCATATTTTGCATATTGTTCATGATTTCGATTGGCATTGATTAACAGCTTGCTGACCTGAGGTTTTAAGACATCTATAACATATTCGATCATGGGTTTATCATTTAATAGGACTAAACCTTTATCCTGACCTTGCATACGACGTGCTTGTCCACCAGACAATATAACGCCGGTAATATCATTCTTTGAAATTTTTTGCATGTTCAGGTTTTACTATTATCAGAGGTTCCCTGGTTTTGTTTGATATTAGCTACTTCTCGTTTGGGTGGGAGTTTGGTATCAAATTCTATATTTTCTTTACCATTGTATATCAGAAAGTGTTTGTTTTTAGCTCTGGATAATAAAGTGATATTTAAATCACGAGCAAGGTTTAGCCCCATTTGTGTGAGTCCTGAACGAGACAAGAGTACGGGTACTTTCATTTGAGCGACTTTTATCACCATTTCAGAGGTTAAACGCCCAGTGGTATAAAATATTTTATCATCGCCGGATATATTTTCTAGCCACATCTTTCCCGCAATAGCATCAACCGCATTATGTCGACCAACATCTTCTATGAAAATTAAAGCTTCTGTTCCTAGACACAATGCACAACCGTGTACCGCGCCAGCATTTTTATAAACATCATTATGGCTACTCAGCTTTTTTAATAAGGCATACAGATCGGATTGTTTAAGGTTGAATCCTTGTATATCGAGATTATCTAATTCTTCCATAATGTTACCGAAGACCGTGCCTTGACCGCAGCCGGTGGTAACGATTCGTGGTCCTAACTTATCTGTCCAATCATCACGTTCGCTAAAACTGGTTATAGCTACCGCATTCACCCCCCAATCGACTTGTACTGATTTGATTTCTTTAAGATCACTAACCAAACCCTGATTTTTAATGTAGCCCAAGGCTAGCATTTCTGGTTGTGTGCCGAGCGTCATTAAAGTCACTATTTCATAGCTATCGATATAAATTGTAAGGGGGCGTTCTTCGGCTATGTGTAATTCGCGGGTGTTCTGATACTCATCAGTAGCAAGAACTGGACTGGTAGCGGGAAGTCCGGCATTAGTCATTTCCGGACGATAGGTACTGGAGGACATATTTATCCGCCAGTTACATTCATATGTCGGAAGATGACTGGTTTTTCAGTTAAATCAAATTCATGCCCTTTGGGTTTAATCGACATGGAATCTCGAATCGCTTGTTTTAATTTGTCACTGTTTTCAGGATATGCGCGTAGTGTTTTACGAAGATCGACTGAATGTTCTTGCCCCAAACATAATAATAAACGACCTTCACAGGTGAGGCGGACGCGATTACAGTCTTCACAGAAATTATGACTGTGTGGCGAAATGAAGCCGACTCGAGAGTTTGTCCCGCTGACTTTATAGTATTTGGAAGGACCATTTGTTGTTTCTGTTGTTGGAATGAGTTCGTAGACTTTTTCCAGATCGTTTTTTATTTCATCGCTAGAATAATAGGCTTCGGCACGATCATGGTCGCCAACCACACCTAGCGGCATTTCTTCGATAAAACTAATATCCATGCCTCGATCACTGGCGTAGCGAACCAGATCAATGACTTCATCATGGTTACGGTTTTTCAGGATAACCGCATTTAATTTTATTTTTTTAAAGCCGGTTGCCAATGCGGCATCAATACCTGCAAGAACATTATTCAAATCACCAACACGCGTTATGCGTTTAAATTTTTCTGCATTGAGTGAATCAAGACTAATATTAAGACGTTTTACACCGGCATCTTTTAATGGCTGTGCCAGCTTAGTGAGCTGTGAACCATTAGTGGTGGTGACTAATTCTTCTAAGCCTGGTAATTGTCCCAAATCTTCAAATAATTTGATGATATTGCGCCGAATAAGTGGTTCGCCGCCGGTAACGCGTATCTTCTTTACCCCGAGTTCGGTAAAAGCTTTGGCTATTTTTAAAATTTCTTCCAGCGTTAACAATTGTGCGCGGGGCACAAACTGCATTTCGTCATCCATACAATAAACACAGCGAAAGTCACAACGATCGGTAACAGAAATACGTAGATAATCGACAACGCGATTAAATTTATCGATGAGTACTTCTTCCGAATTGTTTTTTCTTGCGTCCATCTTTAATGACAAAATAGATAATTCTTATATTTTAACGGTTACGACTAATGAAAGGAAATATTATTAATTATAGCTCAATAACATACTGAAATATAATGCAATAACTGTGATTTATGTTAATTCAGCTAATAGTGTTGGATTATGCAACAGTATATATACCCGTGATACTT
>CAYTIZ010000211.1:0-4568 GCA_964437885.1 uncultured Enterobacteriaceae bacterium | reverse complement strand
ATATTCAGGCAAATATATGGCAATTTGGCGATTTGAAGAATCAGGGGTTAATTATGGGCAACCCATAACAGGTGAGTATGATATTTACATCGTCGCTCTATCTGTATTTATTGCCTGTGTTGCAGGTTTTGCAGCACTGACGGTTGCTAACCGAATTTCTGATGCTGAAAAAGTAGGACTCAAAACCATTTGGTTAGCCGTTGGATCCACAGCAATGGGGCTGGGCATTTGGGCCATGCATTTTACCGGGATGCTGGCATTTTCTATGGATATGCCTGTTAGCTATTCCATCCCTGTCACTATTCTCTCGGGTCTCCCTGCTATTATTGGAAGTGCGGTTGCACTCCTGTTATTGAGTGGCAAATTAATTACATGGCAACGTAATCAACTCAGTGCTGTTTGTTTAGCGCTATGTATCGGATTAATGCACTACATTGGTATGGAAGCGATGCGTATGCCATTACTTCTCAAATATGATGCTTTCTATTTTTTCTTATCAATCGTTGTCGCGCATGGTTTAGCTAGTCTTGCTTTATATATCAAATATTTTGAATTTAGCGATTCCTCTATTTTTAAATTTTACAAAAGTATTCTCAGTGCTATCGTTATGGGGCTTTCGGTTAGCGGGATGCATTACACTGCGATGGGGGCAACACGTCTTTATGTATCTGATGTTTCATATGCATCTACCAACTTCATATCTGACAGTGCATTATTATTTATTGTCATTACAGTCGCTTCATTCTTGCTCTTCATCGTTATTATCATTACCTACGTAGATAATATTATTAATAAAATTAAAGCTTCCCTTAATCAAAGTGAAAGAAAATTTCAGCACCTTGCAGAAGGTTCTTTGCAAGGGATTTTTGTGCATCAAGATTTCAAACCTCTTTTTGCCAACCAGAAATGCGCCGATATCTTTGGCTATAAAAATCCCGAAGAAATATTGAAACTGGAATCGATGCTGGAAGCATTCTGGGCGCCAAAGGAACAAGAACGGATACGAGCTTACAAGTCACGACGTGTGGAAAATGATGAAGCACCTTCAATCTACGAACGCCGAGGTAAACGTAAAGACGGAAGCTTATTCTGGTTTGAGAACAATGTTACAACGATTGATTGGCAAGGTGAAGAAGCCATTCAATCTACTGTAATCGATATTACTGATCGCAAACTAGCAGAAGAGTCATTGAAACAAAGCAAAGTATTGACCGAATTACTGCACTCAATTGCTGTTTCAACGACCGCTTCAACTACCCCCGCTGAGCTTATTCAAGAGATAATCCGGAAAATTTGTGCCTTCAAGGATTGGCCAGTAGGGCACGCTTATCTTATCGATCCTGAAGATAAAAACAAACTGGTCCCCTCTGATATTTGGTTTTTTAATAATGAAGAGCGATTCCAGAATTTTAAAAGAGTAACAATGAATATGACGTTTATGCAGGGAGAGGACTTGCCCGGTGATATTTTAGAAACACGGGAGCCGACATGGATTATCGACATACAACAAGATAAAAACTTTCCAAGAGCCAAGTTGGTCAATGAACTCGGGTTACACTCTGGGTTTGGATTACCTATTTTGGCGGGTAATCAAGTTAAAGGGGTTCTTGAATTTTTTACTGAAGACACAAAGGAAGTCGACCAATTCTTATTTAATGAGCTTTTACAAATCGGGACACAAATTGGTCATTTTCTTGAACGTTATGAGTCAAGGGAAGAATTACAGAAACTTTCGCATGCGGTGGAATCCAGTTCTGTCGCTGTAATCATTACCAACATTGAGGGTGACATTGAATACGTCAATCCCAAGTTCACTGAAGTGACTGGTTATACAAAGGAAGAAGCCATCGGTGAAAATCCGCGCATTTTGAAATCAGGTGAAGTTGAGGAAGCGGTTTATTGGGACTTATGGGACACGATATTAGATGGCAGGGAATGGAAAGGTGAATTTCATAACCGAAAAAAAGATGGTAGTTATTACTGGGGTCGAGCCACTATTTCCGGAGTTAAGGATGCAGAAGGGAAGATTACTCATTTCATTGGTATCCAGAGTGATGTGACTCAAGAATATGAACTGACAGAGCAGTTAACTTATCAGGCCAGCCATGATGCCTTAACCGGACTTATTAACCGTCATGAATTTGAACGCCGTGCTGAGCGATTAATTTTAACCATTAGACAAGATAAATCAGAGCATGCCTTGTGCTTTCTTGATCTGGATCAGTTCAAGATAGTAAACGACACCTGTGGTCATATGGCAGGTGATGAGCTGTTACGCCAGCTGACAAAGGTATTGCAGCATGTCGTTCGTAAGCGAGATACCTTGGCTCGTCTTGGCGGTGATGAGTTTGGCGTATTGATGGAACATTGTTCCCTGGAACATGCCTATCGGGTTGCAACATCGTTATTAAAAGCGGTACAGGGCTTTCAGTTCATTTGGGAAGGTAATGGTTTCAAGGTTGGCGTTAGTATTGGTCTGGTTGCTATTACTGAAGCAACTCCCAATTTAGGTGAGTTATTAAAGCAAGCCGATGCGGCTTGTTATATGGCGAAGGATTTGGGTCGTAATCGGATTCATGTGTACCACCTCGAAGATTCAGATCTGGCCCAACGTCATGGTGAGATGCAATGGGTGACACGACTCCAGCAAGCCTTCGACAACGATTACTTTTGTCTCTATGCGCAAGCTATTGTGCCACTGGATGGTAGTACTGATACACACTATGAACTGTTAATAAGAATAATAGATGAGGAAGGAAAGATTGTTCCTCCAGGTGCTTTTCTCCCCGCCGCTGAGCGTTACAATCTGATAACACAGGTCGATCGTTGGGTGATTGATAAGGCGTTTACTCTATTGCGAGAGCATCCTGCCTTTCTTAAACAAATATATTTTATCTCTATTAATCTCTCAGGTCAGTCATTGACTGAACAGAATATACTCGACTTTATCATTACACAATTTGATGAAACCGGGATTGAGGCAGAGAAGGTTTGTTTTGAGATTACAGAAACTGCGGCGATTTCTAATCTAAGTAATGCAATGAAGTTTATTTCAACCTTGAAGAAATTAGGATGTCGTTTTGCACTGGATGATTTTGGTAGTGGTTTATCCTCATTTGCTTACTTGAAAAATCTGCCTGTGGATTATCTGAAGATTGACGGTATGTTTGTCAAAGATATTGCTGATGACCCGATAGACCATGCCATGGTGAAGTCGATTAACGAAATTGCTCATGTGATGGGGATGCAGACGATTGCAGAATTTGTTGAGGATGATGTCATTAAAGGGATGTTGAAAGAGATAGGAGTCGACTATGCGCAGGGTTATGGCATAGGCAAACCACAATCCTTTGATGCGCTACTTAGTCGATCAAACAATGTAACCGATATAAATAAATCAAAGGCTAATTAAGTACGATACATAATTTATTCACATGAAACGGGAGTTAGACTATATTGTTCAGCGTAATATTTTAAGTATTGTATGTTTTGACAGTATAGACTCAAAGCTCTCCAATTAGCTAAACGCTTATGATTAAATCAATATCAATACAAATTGTCTTACTCTTCATTAGGAAATACAATAACTCGTGATGAAAAATACTAACTTTACCGGTGGACTCGTTGTCTGGCTTAGGTCAGAAATCTAAATGTTTACGTTTTCTTATTAAGGATTTGTTTTGTTCAAATACCTCTTTAAGGTAACAGTAATAAAACTTTAAAGAATAATCATATATATGATGTATTTTCCAATTTTTTTAAAACTCCAGGATAGACCTTGTTTAGTTGTCGGTGGTGGTGAAGTGGCTGCTCGAAAAACCAAACAATTATTGGCTTCTGGAGCAAAGATCTATGTGGTGGCGCCAGAAATTCAATCTTCACTAAATAAATTGAAGGAATCAGGGCAAATAAATCATCTTCAACAAACTTACGATGAAAATTGTTTGCAAGATATGGAGTTGGTTATTGCTGCTACCGATGATATGTCGCTTAACAATACAATCGCGCAGCAAGCCAAGCTGAATAAAATATTGGTTAATGTGGTTGATGACCCTGAATCATGTACGTTTATTATGCCTTCTGTTATTGATCGTAGCCCCGTTATGGTTGCGGTTTCTACCGGTGGCGCATCACCTGTTTTGGCCAGACTGCTAAGGGCACGTTTGGAAACCTTGATACCTTCAGGCTATGGCAGATTAGCAAGTCTAATCGCTCGCTTTAGAAATAGAGTGAAAGAAAAATTTCCAGATATTCAGGAGCGACGTCGATTTTGGGAGCATGTTTTACAAGGACCTGTTGCCGAAATGTTATATTCGAGTCAGGAAGAAAATGCACTGAATTTATTAGAAAAACAATTGGAACAGGAATCCCTGCAAGTTGAGTCTATAGGGGAAGTTTATCTGGTCGGTGGTGGGCCCGGAGATCCTGATTTGCTCACTTTTAGAGCCTTACGTTTGATGCAACAAGCCGACGTAGTGCTTTACGATAGATTAGTGGCACCTGCCATAGTTGATTTAGTTCGCAAAGATGCTGAGCATATTTATGTTGGCAAAGAGCAGGACAATCAT
>CAYTIZ010000210.1:0-4583 GCA_964437885.1 uncultured Enterobacteriaceae bacterium | reverse complement strand
TAATTAATCTAGCAGCTTTAATTCCAGAATTTTTCCGCCAACTTCATTGATTAGCTCTTCTATTAAATTCGTTTGCTGCAAAAGCAGTGTTTTATCTGTTGAGCGCAAGTTTTTTCCTTTCTCCCTCTAACCTTCTTTTTCCCCTTCCAAACGTTTTTGTTCTACTGCCAATCGTTTATCTTCTTCCGTCTTTCTTTTTGTTCCAGCTTTTGCCTTGCGTTCAGTTTCAGCTTTCTCTTTTTCTTCCGCCTCTTGTTGCTCTATCTGTTTTTCTAATGCCTCTAGTTCTGCATCGGTCACCGCAATAACAGGGGGCAAATAACCTGCCATAAGAATCAGACTAGATAATAGAATACGAAGTATTTTTGATTGCATTAGATTCACTAAATCTTGAGCGGGTCAGGCATAGATAAATCATTAATTTCTGAATTTTCAGATAACCCAAAATCTTTCAATACATCTTGTGGTTTTATGCTTCCAGTATTTTTAAGTTCATTTATTACTTCTGATCCAACAGATTCAAGTGTCAAATGTACACTAGTCCAATCTATTGCAGCCATAATAAAATATGTTTTGCTTGGCATAAATTCAAATTCTTTTTTTGTAGTCCAGTTTTTAAAAATTACAACTGAAAAAGTTTGTTTGCCCGGCGGAACTGTATAGATGAAAAAAGCTTTGCTATGTAAACTACCAATCTGTGAATTGTTATGACTTATTAAGGCTGAGTCTCCATCAAATACGGAGCCTTGATTTCTAAAAAAAACTAATGTAACTACTGATCTTACGGCTTCTTCTTTTTGACGTTTTTGTTCTTCCAATAATAGTCGTTTTGCTTCCTCTTCCTCTCGCTTTTGTTCTAACTCTACCTGACGTGCTTTTTCCAGCTCCCTTTTTTCCTCTTTTAATTTGGCTCTCTCTGCTTCAAGTAGTCTTAATTCTTCTTGGCGTTGTTTTTTCTCCAATTCATCAAGCCGCTTTTTTTTCGATTCAGCTTCAGCTATTCGTTTTTCCTCTGCTTTCCGTTTAGCCTCAACTTCAGCCTGATTTTTTTCTTCAACCTCTTGTTGTTCTATCTGTTTTTCAAGTGCTTCCAATTCTGCATCGGTAACAGCATTCACAGAGGTTAAACAGCCTATTATTAAAGCTAGACAGACAACATAGCGAAGATATTTCTTTGGCATCATCTTATTGGTTAAGTTGCTTTAATTTAGCCTTGATATCCTTTGCCTTTTTTAAGGCGGCTCTGGCTAATGTCATTTTTTTATCTTTCATCGCCTGTTGCGCTTCAACTGTAGCTTTATCTGCCTGTCTTTCCAAGACTATTGCTAACTGCTTTTTGACTTTGTTTAATGTCTCAGCGTTACCACCTAACAAGCGGGCTTCTTCAAACTTTTCAAGAGCAAGTTCTACGTCCCCTTCTTGTGCAACGGCACTAGCTACATTTAATAAAATACGGATTTCATTTTTGCGTGGCATTTTCGCTTCAGGCAACTGCAACTTATCAAGTTGTGCATTAATTTCTTTTGCTCGTAACAAAAATTGCCGCGCGCCTTTTGTATCTTTGTTATTCATGGATTGCTTTGCTCGACTGCTCGCCAAAGCAACTTGCGTCTCAAGTGCCACTCGTAATTGATGTTTTATATTAGTAACGGCTTGTTCTTCTGCGCCCAATATTCGTGCTTGCTCAATTAATGAAAAAGTTTCAGTGATAAGACCTTTCTCGGCAACTGATTGTGCCTTTTTAATCGCTGAATCAAGTTGCTCAGCCTGCTGTTTTTCTCTGGCCAGATTATTTTTCTGAGTTTCTATTGCCTGCTTCAATTCGTTAACAGCTAACCTAATATCTGCAGCATCCGGTAAAATGATCGTAGCCTCTGCCAATATTTTTTCAGCAGCAATAAAGTCGCTAGCCTTTATCGCATCGCGTGCTTTCGTTACGAGCTCCCTGGTAAGAGATTGCAGACCAATATGTGCTTCGGCGTTATTTGGTTGCATCTCTAACACCCGACTGTAATTTGCCAACGCCAGATCGCCTGCGGGTTGTTCAGCCCGTGCTGCGGATAATAGTGATTCGATCTCAAGATCCTGTTGCCATTGTTGTTTTTGCTTCAAAAATACATCCTGATAATAAAAACCGGCGCCGATTAACAGTAACAACAGAAAAAGATAAAATGCTACTTTGCCCGGTTTTTTTCTCACCGCTTTTTTTGCCGCGTTTCTAGCACGAACCTGCGTGCCAGGCTGGGTAATTTGTTGTTCGATTTCTTTAGCTTCGCGTATCGGATTGTAAGGCAGATCAAACTCCTTCTTCCAATCTGCTACCGTTTGCGGACGTTCTTCCGGTTTAAACCTCATAGCATGATCTATAGCAGCTAAAAATCGTGCTGAATATTTATCCTTAGAAATTTCCGTTGCCGTCACAATCGTATCTTTTGAAGTTTGCAGTATAGACTTACTTCTATCCACGGCATCCATCGGACTGAGACCGGTGACTGCGCGATAAAGTGTTGCGCCTAAACCATAGATATCCGTAAACGGCCCCTGCTCATCACTCTTTGAATAGTATTGTTCAAACGGCGCATAGCCTGGAGAGACCAGACTGGTTAAGGTCTTGGTTTCCTCGCCCAAAGCTTGACGGGCAGAACCAAAGTCCAGAAGCAGGGGACTTCCATCTTCACGTATAAATATGTTGGCCGGCTTAATATCGCGATGAATGAAATTAGTCTGATGAACTATTTCGAGGGCTCCTAATAGAGGGATGATGATTTTGATTAGCTCTGCTTCGTCCATTGTCTTTTGACGAGTCAGCATTTCTTGCAGGCTCTGACCACGTTCATATTCCATGACCATATAGGCAGTATTGTTCTCTTCAAAGACACTACGTACCCTTACAATACTTGGATGTTTAAATTTTGTTAAGGTACGAGCTTCTTTGATAAAGCGATCTAGCCCCCATTCATAATTATCCTTATGACTTTCTGATAAAGGATGAATAGAGAAATCACTTTCGCGCATTGCCAGCTCTATTGGCAGAAATTCCTTAATAGCCACCTCTTCATCAAGGTTCGTATCTTGGGCAAGATAGGTAATCCCAAACCCCCCTTGACCGAGGATCTCCTTAATCTCGTACCAGTGGAGTTTATGGCCAGATTGTAAAGAATTGCGGTGTGTTTTTTCCAATTCAAATAGCCTTGGTTTATTATTTTTGCATCATGAACAGTAGCGTTACCTAGCACAATTAATTATGGTCGTATTTTTGACGGATTGAAACTGAATGAGCACTAGAAAGTAACTGTTTATGACAAATAAGCATCAATCTGCCATCTCAAACTATCCATCTACGCTAGCTCGTTAGTTTCCTTACAGAGCATTTCACTTCCTAGTTTGATTGAACAGATAATAACGCCCTTCCACTTAAAAAAAGCAGCCGGTCAAGTATAAATTATGATAAGTAGTTACCACACATAGCGGACATTCAATTAATTACAAAACTATAGTAGCGAAGGGATAAAAAATCTTATTAATTCTCATATCATAAAGGAACCTCTCGCGAAGGATCCATTTTCTTTGTTCCTTTGCGGAAACCTTGAAAACCAAAGCCTATGTTGTTGACCCCATCCAACGTGTTGCCATCTGCGGACATGGTCAAAGTATCTACCCATCCTCCCACCTCCCAGTAAAGCGTAAATATTCGTTGCGATGGATCGGTGCATTCCCAACGTCCATGATTAGGAATTAAAGCAATAAACTGCGCTCTGCCGTCGGCAGTCGCAATCAGAGTATTGTCAACAAAAGCATAGTCCCATTCGCCGACAAGAGTTGAGCAGATATCATGGAATTTTTGTGCGTTAGCCTGACCTATAAGTGCTTCAGAATTACTTGGGAAAATCTCTAGTGCCTGCGTGTATATTCGCAGAGCCTGCGTGTATTCTTTATTGTTCATCGTCAAACCAGCATTTTTCATGTATTGAGAAAACTGTTCTCGTTTTGCTTCCTCCCTTTTCTGCGCTTCTTCCTCGACTTTTTTCTTGGCTTCATCAGCCTTGCGTTGCTGTTCTATATCAACAAGCCTGGCCTCTTCTGCTTTTCTCTTTGCTCCTGCATCGACCTTACGTTTCTCTTCTTCCTCCGCCTTTCTTTTTGCCTTAGCTTCCATCTTGAGTTTTTGTTCTTCTTTGCGTTTAGCTTCTGTCTCTATTTTCTTTTTCTTTTCTATCTCGCTCTTTTGTTTTTCTTCCGCCTCTTGTTGCTCTATCTGTTTTTCCAGTGCTTCCAATTCTGCATCGGTCACTGCAGTAACGGGGGCTAGATAACTGACTGTTAGAAGCAAACAAGAAAATATAATAAAGAGTATCTTTGATTTCATTATCAAATAATTGTAGTTAGATCGTAATAAATGAATATGATTGTTCATTAATTTATCTTCTCAAGGTATAAGTGTCCGTTTTTAAAATAAAGTCTTTTACCGTTATCTGAAATTTTAAAAGTATAAATTTTTGCATTACTAACATTATTTAATATATCCATCCACTGCTGTCCCGTTAACTTTGAAATGACCTATCATGCTTAAAGCAAAGACTGAT
>CAYTIZ010000209.1:4298-4598 GCA_964437885.1 uncultured Enterobacteriaceae bacterium | reverse complement strand
CCCGGACCATGACCTTTGACATCCGCCGAAGGCGAGTACACACGTAAATATTCACAAGACAATTCAAATTTTTCTCCATCATCATATTCAATCTCAAGCACTCGAGATTTTTGATGCAGATTAATTGCAACTGGATAAGGTTTATTTTCTGACATGGTTATTAAATTTTTAGAGCTATTCTACGCCTCGTCTTAGCAAATTTATATATGAAACATAGATTTTGGAATCAAGAAAAATGTTAGGGCGCCTTCAAAAATGAATTCTTTTTTGTGAGAGCAAGGAAACACTGCACGCAGAACC
>CAYTIZ010000209.1:0-4288 GCA_964437885.1 uncultured Enterobacteriaceae bacterium | reverse complement strand
ATGAGGATTCGAGTACGGAGGGAGCTGACGCGGCTTACCATGAATAATTTATAAGGAACGGCATATTAATCGCGAAAAAGAAATATTTTAGGAGGTACACTAAAGGATGTATCGACTTAAGTCTTCATCTTCGACTAGCTCATTGAGATGGTCGTCAACGTACTTTGCATCAATAGAGATAGATTCTCCTTTTTTCTCTGTTGCTTCAAAAGATAATGTTTCAAGTAATCGTTCCATGACCGTATGCAAACGACGTGCACCTATATTTTCAGTATTATCATTCACCTGAAATGCAATTTCGGCTATCCGTAGAATACCATCATCTGTAAAAGTTATTTCTACTCCTTCCGTTTCCAGTAATACAGTGTATTGTTCCGTTAATGATGCATCTGGTTCAGTCAATATGCGCACAAAATCTTCAGCAACTAATGCACTTAACTCTACTCGAATTGGTAAGCGACCTTGCAGCTCGGGAATAAGATCTGAAGGCTTGGCCAGATGAAAAGCCCCTGATGCAATAAATAAAATATGATCCGTTTTTACCATGCCATATTTAGTTGAGACCGTACTTCCTTCAACTAGTGGTAATAAGTCGCGTTGCACACCTTCGCGAGAAACATCAGGGCCGCTAGCTTCGGAACGGCGTGTCACCTTATCAAGCTCATCAAGAAAAACAATGCCCTGTTGTTCCACAAGATCAATTGCTCGTGCTTTGATCTCGTCTTCGTTAACCAGTTTTGTAGCTTCCTCTTCAGCGAGTAATTTAAGTGCGTCTTTGACAAGCAGTTTGCGCGTTTGTTTTTTACCACTACCCATGTTTTGAAACATACCTTGCAATTGGCTGGTCATTTCTTCCATGCCCGGTGGCGCCATGATTTCCACCCCGATGTTCGGAGCACTTAATTCAGTTTCGACTTCCTTATCATCAAATTTCCCTTCAAGAATCATCTGCCTGAATTTTTCTCGTGTTGTATTGATACTGGACTTATGATCATCTTCACCCATCATACGTGCAGGCGGCAACAATATATCCAGCACTCTTTCCATTGCTGCTTTATCTGCCTGATCACGCACTTTTTCCATTTCGATTTCACGCGTTTGTTTAATGGCAATATCGGCAAGGTCACGAATAATGGATTCAACATCACGACCCACATAGCCCACTTCGGTAAACTTGGTTGCTTCTATTTTTATAAAGGGTGCTTGTGCCAGTTTGGCAAGCCGACGAGCGATCTCGGTTTTACCAACACCAGTCGGACCAATCATTAAAATATTTTTTGGCGTTATTTCATTACGAATCGATTCATCTACTTGTGCACGACGCCAACGATTACGCAAAGCAATGGCTACTGCTCGCTTAGCTGAATCCTGACCAATAATGTGTTTATTAAGTTCGGCAACGATTGCCTGGGGAGTTAAATCTGTCATGTTCTTCCGTTAATTTTTTTGTTAATATTTATAGGGCTTGTTGTACTATTAATCTTGCTTACAACTCTTCTATTGTTAAGTTTGTGTTGGTATAAATACAAATATCGGCAGCAATACCCAAACCTTTTTCTACGATGTCGCGCGCGCTCAGATCCGTGTTATCCAATAATGCTCGTGCAGCAGACTTCGCATAATTACCACCTGAACCAATAGCCATAATATGGTCTTCTGGTTCAATGACATCACCATTACCGGATATGATTAGCGAAGATGTTTTATCGGCGATACACAGCAATGCCTCTAGTCGACGCAACATTCGATCCGTCCGCCAATCTTTTGCCAACTCAACAGCTGAACGCATCAGATTGCCCTGATGTTTTTGCAGCTTGGCTTCAAAACGTTCAAATAAGGTAAATGCATCTGCTGTGCCGCCGGCAAAACCAGCGATGATCTCGTCATTAAATAATCGTCGCACCTTACGCGCATTTCCTTTCATTACCGTATCGCCTAGTGATACCTGACCATCACCACCGATAACCACATGGCCATTACGTCGTACAGACAAAATGGTTGTGCCTCTATATTGTTCCAATATTTCTCTCCTTTAATCTGGAAACTGTAGTTGAACACGTTTAAGTGTGTATTTTTTAGGTTTAGTTACGCCGACTAAAAAGCCGCGCATAATTATCTCCATGGATGGAGTGTATGTCGCGAGAGGACAGGAGTCCAAAGCGACCATTCTACGCAAGGCTTTTACCGTCAAGTAAAGCTTCCGCTCCTGCTCACGATCCTTACCTACGTCCTGTAGGCAAATGAACCTAAACCAACAGTAGGCGCTTTAAGCGAAATGCGCCATTACATTAAATGTGTAAGCTCAATTATCCTTTAAGGTTAATACCTGCAATATTTTTCCTTATACATTTTCTTAATTACTCCTATTCTGGGCTGGTCAACTGTAGTTTCCAGATTCTAGGGAAGCGAATTGTACCTGAGCCTGGTTACAGACTTAAGCAAAACAAACTGTGATTTAACAATTATTTGGGCATTTTTCCAAATCTCAAGTGGAAATTGCTCTATACGTACAAGACAAATCATATTTGAACAAATATTAAACAAATAAACATCTACGAGATTGGGTCATAGCATCATAAACCAAACAAAAAAGGAGTTACTGAGGAGATTCTCAACTCTCCTGCATATTAAATAATTCAAATAACGCTCTGACCCAGAGTTGCTCGGATACCAATTTTCTTCAACGTATGAGCTTGCCCTGCTTATGCGTAGACAAAGAGTAATGCTCTCAATCAGATTCCTTACGACGAGCCCGAGGATGGGTTTTATCATATACCTGGGCCAGATGTTGAAAATCCAGATGAGTATAAACCTGTGTCGTACTGATATCCGCATGCCCTAGTAATTCCTGCACTGCACGGAGATCACCGCTGGATTCCAGTAGGTGGCTAGCAAATGAGTGCCGCAACATATGCGGATGCACATGAATTGGCAAACCTTGTTTTATCGCCCATTGCTTTAAGCGATCTTGTACTGACCTTGGGCTAATACGTTTTCCTCTATTGCTAATAAATAATGCTTGTTCAGACTCATTCGTCATTGCTGTTCGCTTTTCCAACCAACGCTTAATTGCTTTAATTGCGTGTCGGCCGACAGGAACAATACGTGTTTTTTTACCTTTACCCGTTACTGTTAAAATACGGTCATTAAAATCAATATCATTTAAATTTAAACTAATCAGTTCTGCTAAACGTAAACCTGAAGAATAAATTAACTCCAACATTGCTCTGTCTCTAATAGCAAGCGTGTCTTCTTCCTTAATTTCAACTAACTGAACTGTTTGATCAGCATCCAATACTTTTGGAAGTTTGCGAGGAGACTTGGGAGCAATAATACCTTCGGCCGGATTATTTTTAACCTTTGCTTCTTTCAAAAGGTAACGATAAAAAGTTCTTATAGCAGATAGATTTCGTTGCAGTGAACGCCCACCAATTCCCTGTCGATGACGCTCTGCGATAAAACCTCTTAGCTGTCGACCATCAATAACAGACCATTTAACAATATCATGCTTATCACAATAATTTTGTAGATGTTCAAGATCACGTTGATAGGCATTTCGCGTGTGTTCAGAAAGATGGTTTAGCGTCTTTACAAAAGATTCAAGCAATAACGTCTCAGACGACTGCATAAACTAACTTCAGCCTTGTTCAACCCAGGGTTTCAAAATAAAACTTAATATTTCACCCAAGTTAGCAAGCAATTCAACCCCCATGCCTGGTTGGAATCGTTCAGCATCAAAACTACCAATAGACAAAATTCCTCCCCAGCCATCACCATGCAAAGGCAACATCACTGATGAAGCAATTTTGTCACCCTCATCGCCAAACAAAAAAACTTGTTGTTGACGCTTCATACGTCCACTCAATGGCATACGCTTATCAATAATACTTCTGAATAAAGATTGCTCTGTTACTTCCTTACCGGCAAATTCATCCGTCGCAAAACTATCAACAAAGGAAGGGTTTGCAAATAAACGAACAACAACGCGATCAGCTCTGAAATTTTTCTTCAGATTTTCATATAAAGTATTAAAAATATCTTTTGGGTCGTCCGCATCCATAAGTGTCAATGCCAATTGATGCATACGACGGGCAAGGTCTTCATTCTGTCGTGCTATTTCTATAAGCTCATGCAAACGCTTTCGTGCTTGATCGTTTTGCTCGCGTAATACGGTGACCTGTCTTTCAACTAGTGAAATAGCACTGCCACTTTCATGCGGAATTTTTAACTCAGAAAGAATTTCCGGATGTTCATTAAAATAATCTGGATTCTTCATCAAATAATCAGA
>CAYTIZ010000208.1:0-4604 GCA_964437885.1 uncultured Enterobacteriaceae bacterium | reverse complement strand
GCGTCAAGCATTTGAAGAAGCATTACATGATTACATGAAGAACGAACAGTCTGACCTAATGGGTAAGATTGGTGCAGAAGGTAATTATAGTGATGATATCGAAAGTGGCTTGAAAGATGCCATTAGTAAATTTAAAGAAAATGGTACATGGTAATTACTATGCACGGCTACTGCACTCGACTACTCTTCGTTAAAAAGGCTTTCAAAATGCTCATGTGCTATCGTGTACATTCCGCTTTTTCAAACCTTTCGCCTCGATTAGTCTTCGTTCGTAAAGTCGTGCAAAGCAATTATGATAAAAATTTATAGTATAGGTTGATTAATAAATGGCAGGTGGAAAAGAAATACGAACCAAGATCGCAAGTGTAAAAAACACTCAGAAGATCACTAAGGCAATGGAAATGGTTGCAGCGAGCAAAATGCGTAAAGCGCAAGATCTCATGAATGCTGCACGTCCCTATGCTGAAAAAATTCGTAATGTTATTTCCCATCTGGCACATGCGAACCCAGAATACAAACATCCCTATCTTGTTGCACGTGAAGATGTTAAGCGAGTTGGTTTGATTATTGTGTCAACTGATCGTGGTCTTTGTGGTGGTTTGAATGCCAACATGTTTCGACTGTTATTGAAGCAGCTCAAGACATGGGATGAAGAAGGTAAGGAAATCGATTTGTGTGTGATTGGTACCAAGGCTGCAAGCTTTTTTGGCTCGATTGGTGCCAATATTGTGGGTCAAGTAACGCACCTAGGAGATGATCCTAGTCTTGATGAATTGATCGGTACGGTAACTATCATGTTGAATAGTTTCAAGGAAGGTAACATTGACGAACTACATCTTGTTTCAAACAAGTTTGTAAACTCAATTTTACAAACACCAGAGATACATCAACTTATTCCGGGCAAGGCAATTGAAGCTGAAGATTATGGTCATCATTGGGATTATTTATATGAGCCTGATGCCGAAGAGGTGTTGGACCATTTATTAACGCGTTATATTGAATCTCAGGTTTACGCGGGCGTTATTGAGAACATTTCCTGTGAGATGTCAGCGCGTATGGTTGCTATGAAGAGTGCATCGGATAACGCTGGTGACATGATAGATGAATTAGAGTTGATCTATAACAAAGCACGACAAACGGCAATTACTCAGGAATTATCTGAGATTGTTGCTGGTGCTGCTGCGGTATAGAACAAGTAAGATTATTTAATTAATAGATATTTTAGAGAATAAAAGACGAGGAACGAAAACCATGAGTTCTGGAAAGATTGTACAAATTATTGGTGCGGTATTGGATGTCGAGTTCCCAAGTGATGCGATACCCAGAATTTATGACGCATTGATTGTCGAAGGAGATGGTATTAGTACTACTCTTGAAGTGCAACAGCAGATAGGTGATGGCGTTGTTAGAACGATCGCACTGGGTTCTACTGATGGTTTAAAGCGTGGTTTGAACGTGAGTAATACTGGTGAAGCTATTTCTATACCGGTTGGAACCAAGACCCTCGGTCGTATTATGAATGTACTGGGTGAGCCTATTGATGAAGTTGGCCCGATTGAAACAGACGAACGTATGGTTATTCATCGTGATGCGCCTACCTTTATGGAGCTTAGTCCGTCTACTGAATTACTTGAAACTGGCGTTAAGGTTATCGACTTGATTATCCCTTTTGCGAAAGGCGGTAAAGTTGGTTTGTTTGGCGGTGCTGGTGTGGGTAAGACCGTAAACATGATGGAATTGATTAACAACATTGCGACCAAGCATTCCGGTCTTTCAGTATTTTCCGGTGTCGGTGAACGTACTCGTGAAGGTAACGATTTTTACTACGAAATGCAGGAAGCGGGTGTAGTAAACGTTGAGAATTTTGAAGAGTCAAAAGTATCGATGGTTTACGGCCAAATGAACGAGCCACCAGGTAACCGTCTTCGTGTTGCATTGACTGGCTTAACGCTGGCTGAAAAATTCCGTGACGAAGGTCGTGATGTATTATTATTCATTGATAATATTTATCGTTTTACCCTTGCCGGTGTGGAATGTTCTGCACTATTAGGCCGTATGCCTTCCGCTGTGGGTTATCAACCTACACTTGCTGAAGAAATGGGTAAACTTCAAGAACGAATTACTTCTACAAAAACGGGTTCAATTACATCAATACAAGCGGTATACGTTCCTGCTGATGATTTAACTGATCCGTCTCCTGCAACAACCTTCGCGCATCTGGATTCTACTGTGGTATTGTCTAGACAGATTGCAGAGCTAGGATTGTATCCAGCGATTGACCCATTCGATTCAACCAGTCGTCAGCTTGATCCATTGGTTGTCGGTCAAGAACATTATGATATTGCTCGTGGCGTACAAAATATATTACAACGATATAAAGAATTGCGTGACATTATTGCGATTCTGGGTATGGATGAATTATCAGAAGAAGATAAATTAGCTGTTGCCCGTGCTCGTAAGATTCAACGGTTCCTGACTCAACCGTATTTTGTGGCTAAGGTCTTCACAGGTATGGATGGTGTTTATGTTCCATTGAAAGATACCTTGCGTGGATTTAAAGGAATTATTGATGGTGAGTATGATGATCTTCCTGAGCAGGCGTTTTATAACGTCGGTACCATAGAACAAGCCGTTGAAAAAGCGAAAACTCTATAAGGTCTAATCATGACAGATACTATTCAAGTTGATATTGTTAGTGCTGAACATCAGATCTATTCTGGTGTAGTAGAAATGGTATTTGCTCCCGCTGAGTTAGGTGAAGTCGGTATTGCACCAGGCCATGCGCCATTAATAACTAGGATGGGACCAGGTGAAGTTCGCGTTAAAGATACGGAAGGTAATGAAACCGCATTTTATATATCTGGCGGTATACTTGAGGTTCAACCTAAAGTTGTCACTATCCTTTCTGATACCGCACAACGTGCAGAAGATCTGGATGAAGCTGCTGTCTTGAAAGCGAAAGAAGAAGCTGAACAGGCATTCCACGAAAAAAGCGATGCCATTGATTATTCCAAGGCGCGTGCATCATTGGCCGAAACAGCAGCTCAATTACAGACCATTCAGCGTTTAAGAAAACGCGCAGGACGTTAAATATTACGTGAAGTGTTAATAGTGAAAAGAGAAGGGTTCTACCCTCTTCATCGTTCACTGGTTTTGCTTAATAAGTAGCAGTCGTCTATGATTCTACGATGCAGAATTTGTATTTCTCACATATTACGTTTCACACTTCACGTTCTACGCTTCACGTTCAAAGATGAGTCTTAGCATAATTATTCTTGCTGCAGGTCAGGGTACGCGAATGTATTCTGATAAACCCAAAGTATTGCATACTCTCGCAGGAAGGCCTTTGCTGACACATGTATATCATACAGCGGCGGCTCTAACTCATCGCGAAATTCACATAGTTTATGGTCATGGTGGTGAGCAGGTTCCTGAGGCATCTCGGGATTTTCATGCATCCTGGGTTAAGCAGGAAGAGCAATTAGGCACAGGTCATGCTGTGCAACAAGTTTTACCCCATGTTCCCGATGGCGATGATGTCTTGATACTCTATGGTGATGTACCCTTGATTACCGAGGAAAGTCTTTCTGTATTAGTGGAAGCCGCATCTGATTCCGGTTTTTCTCTACTAACAACTTATCTGGATAATCCACGAGGTTACGGAAGAATCATTCGTGATGAAAATGACAATATTATCGCGATCATTGAAGAGAAAGATGCAACAGAAGAGCAACGCAATATTTGTGAAGTTAATACAGGTTTTATGGTTGTTAAAGGAAAAAATTTGAAGCGTTGGGTTAATGCACTTAAAAATAAAAATAAACAAAATGAATATTATCTAACAGATATTGTTGCGCAGGCAGTTAGTGATGAGGTTAGCGTTACATCTGTTCTGGCAGAATCATCTATTGAAGTTCAGGGAATTAATACACGCACACAACTTTCCGAAGCAGAACGATATTACCAGTTAGTTCAAGCGCATCATTTAATGCATAACGGCGTTGGTTTGATGGACCCTGCCCGGTTTGATTTGCGTGGTGAACTTGAAATAGGGCGTGATAATGAAATTGATATTAATGTTGTTATCGAAGGCAGAGTAAAACTCGGAAATAATGTCAGTATAGGAGCCAATTGTTACTTAAAAGACACAATTATTGAAGACAATGTCAGTGTGTTACCCAATACGATGATTGACAATGCTGTTATTGGTAATGGCTGTCGCATTGGTCCTTTTGCACGAATTCGTCCTGGTACAAGCCTGGATGAAAATGTTCATATTGGTAACTTTGTTGAAATTAAAAAAACCGATGTGGGTAAAGGTAGCAAGGTTAATCATTTAACTTATTTGGGTGATAGCCATGTTGGTACGGGTACTAATATTGGCGCAGGAACCATTACTTGTAATTACGATGGTGTTAATAAACATCAAACCATAATTGGCGATAATGTTTTTGTCGGTTCAAATGTGCAGTTAATTGCACCAGTTAAGATTAATAATGGTGCGACTATCGCTGCAGGTACTACGGTAACCAAAGATGTTGCAGAAGGGGCGTTAGCGATAGCTCGTTCTGACTCACGTGAAATAAAGAACTGGAAAAGACCCC
>CAYTIZ010000207.1:0-4604 GCA_964437885.1 uncultured Enterobacteriaceae bacterium | reverse complement strand
TATTAACATGCCAATCGCCATAACCTCCATGTAAACGCCATGTAGCGTTAGCATATCGGCAAACAGGTTAGTTAAAAAATAATGCAAAACATCAACTATTTCGCTGCTATTTTTAGGCGATGAAAACAAGGGAACATTCTGCTCATTACTTTTTTGCTTAAGTAACTTCGGCGCCTTACGGTTATCAGCGACAATAATACATACCAGCGTACTATTAAATAACTGTGCTATGGCATCTTGCTTGGTAATATCTCTTAGATTTTCAAGATACCTGATTTCTATTTTACCAATGATTTGTATTTGGTGAGGGTGTATAAGATTTAAATGACCTATCAGGGAGAAACTGCTGGATGATTCGGATGTTGTTTGTTCGTCATCCCGAATGATGGGGTGCCTGCCGCCTTGCTGCCCCGCCACCCATTCAAATTTTAATTTATTACGATGAATACTGAATAAATCTTCTACACTTAGCTGGTTAGTGGGTCCCGGCATAGGGTCAGCCCGTTAATATAGAATACATTTCTGCTGAAGAACTGGACTGTCTGAGTTTTCCAAGTGTTGTCGTATCGCTAAATATTTCGGCTAATGTTGCTAATGTTTGCAGATGTTCTTCGGTTGAGTCTTCTGGCACGATTAAGGCGAAGAGTAAGTCAACCGGTACTTTATCAACAGCATCATAATCAATGCCAGCATCAAGCTGTATAAATGCAGCGATGGTCTTTTTGCTATTTTTCAGGCGTCCATGCGGTATAGCAATGCCATTACCGAGACCAGTGCTTCCCAGCCTTTCTCTGGCAATTAAACAATCAAAGACTTCGGTTTGTGATGTAGAGCTGTCAGAATTAGCGATGGCTTTTGCCAGTGTATCCAGCGCATCTTTTTTACTGTGGCAGTTCACATCTGAAAAGACAGAATCAGGCAACAAAATATCTGAAATATTCATGCTTTTACAATAGTCAGTAAAAAACTAAAAGAGCTTAATCAGCACTCTGGTCTTTTAGACGGTTTTCTCCTCTATGATGATCGGTCAACTTTTCTTTGTGTTTTTTTAACTGCCGATCAAGTTTATCTATTAAGCCATCAATAGCAGCGTACATATCTTCCTGTTCGTTATCAGCAAATAAATTACCTCGATTAACGTGTACGGTTGCTTCAGCTTTTTGCCGTTCTTTTTCTACGCTTAATATGACATGGGTATTGTTAATATGCTCAAAATGTCGTTCTAATCGTTGAAATTTGTTTTCTACATAGGATTTTAATGAGTCAGTTATATCAACATGTCTACCCGTTACATTAATTTGCATAATATCTCCTAAAATAATATTTTATTTTATATTCGTGATGCATTGGAAATGTGTATTTTAGAGTGCGTCTGTTTTTATTCAGGGCACAGCTTGCTTTTTCCCAACGTAAGGCTAAGTAGCTGAGTCCATGCAGGCAAGGCGCGAAGCTTCTGCTCACGCCCCTTACCTACGTCCTGTAGGTAATGCTGCCATGGATAAAAAACGGGCGTACTATAAATATGCATCTTCAGGTATCACGGATATATATTCAGGCCAATCTTTTTCTTTCGTTAGAAGGCGGTATGGCCATGGCCTCTCTATATTTTGCGACGGTTCTTCTCGCAACATTAATTCCTTGATCTTCCAGTATTGCTGCAATCTTGCTATCACTTAGTGGTTTATCTGGCGTTTCAGCAAGGACTAACTTTTTGATTAGCGCGCGAATAGCGGTTGACGAACAGACGCCGCCATAATTTGTACTGACATGACTGGAGAAAAAATATTTTAATTCAAAAATACCACGCGGTGTATGCATATATTTACGAGTTGTCACTCGTGAAATAGTTGATTCATGCATGCCTAGTGTTTCGGCAACGTCGTGTAACACCAGAGGCTTCATTGCTTCTTCACCATAATCAAGAAAAGCACGTTGTCGTTCTACAATGCATGTTGTCACGCGCAAAAGTGTTTCACTACGACTGCGTATGCTTTTAATAAACCACCGTGCTTCTTGCAAATGTGACTTAAGGGAATTGTTATCATCACTATTGTCTGCACGACGAATCATATTAGCATAAATAGAGTTTATCTTGAGGCTCGGTATAGAGTCTGTATTTAGATCAACTTTCCAAACGCCGTTTACTTTTTTGACATAAACATCAGGGATGACATATTCAGTGCGAGCATCACTGACTTGATTGCCAGGCCTGGGGTTCATGGACTGGATTAAACTAACAACCTCTGTCAATTCTGCTTTATCCAGCTTCATTTTACGCATGAGCCGGTTGTAATCATGGCCAGCTAGTAGATCCAGATAATTAGCAATAAGGTTTTTTGCTTCTTCCAGTCGATATGTATCTGCATTACATTGGTTCAGCTGGAGGCTGAGGCACTCTTTGATATCTCTTGAAGCGACACCGACAGGATCCATAGATTGAATCATTCGTAAAACAGCTTTAATCTCTTCAATCCCAACGTCTTCCAGGTCGTCGCCAATGGTTGCCAGAATATCTTCTAGTGATTCAGTTAAGTAGCCGTCATTATCAAGTGAATCAATAATAGTCATCCCAATAACCTTGTCGGCATCTGATGTTGGCGTCAGGTTAAGTTGCCATTCCAGATGTTCGCGCAGGGTTTTTTCACTGGAATCCTGGTTTTCAAAACCATCATAGTTATTGTCAGAGCCTGTTTTGGTGAAACTGGGCGTGCTGTCATAAACATCATCCCAAGCGCTATCAACCGAGAGTTCATCCGGGATAGTATCTTGATTCATTTCAGGTGTTTGTTCAGATGGCTCCGATTGTTCGGAAGAATCCGTTTCGGTTTTTAATTCCTCATTTTTTGCTGAGCGCTCTGTCGACGTATTTTGTTCCGCATCGCCTTCGTCCATTTCCAGCATCATATTGGATTCCAGTGCATCTTGAACTTCGGCTTCTAGTTCGATGCTGGATAACTGCAATAGACGAATTGCCTGTTGCAGTTGCGGTGTCATGGTCAGGCTTTGACCAATTCTTAATTGTAAAGATGCTTTCATGTTATTAAGTGTAACTTAAAACCCCGCTGTTTGGATTAATCCGAAAAAGTAATGAGTTTACAGTGAAAACTCCTCTCCCAAATAAACCTCTCTAACTTGTTCGTTATTAAGAATTTGTTCTGCTGATCCCTCCGCAAGAATTCTGCCATTATTGACAATATAAGCACGATCGCAGATTCCAAGTGTTTCGCGAACATTGTGATCGGTAATCAATATCCCTATTCCATGGTCGCAGAGGCGACGAATCAATCGCTGTATATCATTGATAGAAATAGGGTCAATGCCCGCGAAAGGCTCATCTAGCAACAAAAAACGCGGTTCAGAAGCTAAAGCTCTGGCGATTTCCAGGCGTCGGCGTTCGCCTCCGGAAAGACTCATGCCCAGGTTATCTCTGAGGTGGGTAATATGAAATTCTTGTAATAATAATTCCAGACGTTGTTTCGCTTTATCATGATTATTTGGTAAACGCGTTTCGAGTATCGCCATAATATTCTCTTCAACTGTCAATTTTCTGAACACAGATGCTTCTTGCGGCAAATACCCCAAACCCAGATGTGAGCGCTCATCCATAGATAAACGACTTATTTCGCGGTTATCCATGTGTATGGTGCCACTATCTGATGGCACCAAGCCTACAATCATGTAAAAACTGGTTGTTTTACCAGCACCGTTTGGACCAAGTAAACCGATGGTTTCGCCGCTTTGTATGGTCAAACTAACATCCGCAACGACTTTTCTGGATCGATAGGATTTTGAGAGATGACGTACAGATAAAATACTCATAGCGATATGTCTGAAAACAGATTAGTCAATGATGCTAATCAGCAGTTTTAGAAATGCACCTTGTAATTGGTTAAACACACACATTTTGATCCCATTATTGTTTTTTCTTTTTAATTGTTATTTTGACGCGACCATCTTTTTTCTTTTTGGTCTTTCCATCTTCAGTCCGGGTAGTTTTTGTAGAGCCTTTTGCTTTTACCTGGCTAAGTACGGTGTCGTATTCTATTCGACTGCCACTAAATCGCAGGCCTTCTTGTGTTACCAGAGCCTCATCAATCAAAATGACAAAATCTTTTAAAGCATAGTACTCCATTTGTAAGGCTTCGGCTTCATCGTATACTTTACTATTATCTGGCAGTTGGCGATAGGTGGCAGGTTTCCCTTGCATGATGACAAGCTCCATATCACCGCTTTCAGCAAAATGAACAGTCATAGTATGTCCGGTCATGCGGATGCTTCCCTGAACGACGACAACATCACCTCGATAAACAGTAACTCCTTTAATATCATCCATTTCAGCAGAGTCAGCTTCAATTTCGATGTCTTTTTGTTTGTCCGTCGATAAGGCAAACGCGCAATTCATCATTGATGCGAGAATGATGCCTAAAAGACACCTAAGCGCGCTCTTAAGGTGTTTGTCTTGATTCAATTGTTGTCTGTACATTACTAAGAAACTCCATTCGCTGTTCTTGTAGATAAGCGCGCATTCCAATTGAAGTGGTTGTTGATTTTTTACTGATCAAAGTAACCGCCTTATCGGTTTCCGCATATTTTTGATCAACCAG
>CAYTIZ010000206.1:0-4611 GCA_964437885.1 uncultured Enterobacteriaceae bacterium | reverse complement strand
CAACCGCTAAACGAAAGGATGAGAAACTTATTACGTTTAGAACATCTTTTTGATCTTATAGCGTGTCGCTTACAAGAGACTACTAATAAATGGGATTACAGAAACATTCTGGAATCTCTTCTTGAAATCAATGATCTTTTAAATCGCTCTGATTTTAAAACTGAATTAATTAAAGAATTAGACCGCCATTCATCAATGCTCACATCACTGGAGAATAATCCTGCTGTCGACCAACATAGATTAAAAAATATAAATAGTGAAGTTCGTGAATTATTAATAGAACTAAGGAATACTTCATACCAACCTGGAAGCCAATTAAAAAATGATGAATTGATAACGAGTTTCAAACAGCGCATAAGCATTCCTGGTGGAACCTGTAATTTTGACCTACCTCGACTTCACTATTGGCTAAACCAGACTAGCGTCAAGCAGAAACAAGATTTGGATAATTGGTCAAACGATCTCGACCCCATAAAAAAATCAATTTATCTGGCATTAGATATGATAAGAAATAGTTCCAACCCTACTAGAGAAAAAGCGGAGTCAGGTTTTTACCAAAAACCTCTTGAATCAAATCTTTCCTGCCAGTTAATAAGAGTTTTCTTACCTTCTGCCAGTAGGTATTATCCGGAAATCAGTGGTGGTAAACATCGTTTTACCATACGTTTCATGGAAGAGATTACTACGGAGAATAGATCTAACCAAACCGTAAACGATGTCGATTTTGAACTTCATTGCTGTATTTTATGAATAAAAAACCACCATGCCCAACATGCGACAAAGGGGCTGAACTAGACAGTTCCAATTCATATCGCCCTTTTTGTTCTAAACGTTGCAAATTAATAGATCTTGGCCAATGGATAGATGAAACTTATTCAATATCTGACACAACGATAACTGATAGCAATATTGATTCTGATTTTTTACAAAAACATTAGTTAGAAAAAATATTACTTATATACCCGTGATACTTGGAAATGCGTGTTTTAGACGGCACCAAGGATGGGGGAGGTAGAATTGCGTCTGGAACAGCAATCGAGGAGGCTAAAACCGAGTGCGTCCGTTTTTATTCAAAGCACAGCTTGCTTGCTTGTTCCAGACGCAAGCTAAGTACCTACATCCGTGTAGGCAAGGCACGACGATGCGCATGAATGCGCAAGAGCGGCCTATAAATAGGCATTTTCAGGTATCACGGGTATAGGTACCTTTGAATTCCAAACTGCACCTATCATTGCTACTCCGTAAGCATTATATGATTTGGCAATTTTTAAATCTGCCGGCGTCATACCGCCAAGAGCATACACGGGAAAATTAATTTTCTTAGCCAATTTAGAAAATTTATCCCAACCTATAGCATTCTGTTCTGGATGACTATTAGTCTTAAAAACAGGAGAAATAAAAGCATAATTAACATTTAATCTTTCTGCGTGAGCAAGTTCTTCTTCATTATGGCACGACGCACCCAAAATATAATCTTCGCTAATAGGCCTGTTATCATATTCCATCAGTACATTAGACTTTAAGTGTAGCCCATCAATATTGTATGTACTTACATCAGAAGGGACTCCATTAATGATTAATTTTGCATTGTTCTTTTTTGCCAACTCAGCTAATTTTTTAACCAACACTGAAAAATCACCATTATTTCTTGAGTTAAGTCTTAATTGAAAAAGTTTTAAACCTGCAGAAAAACATTCACTAGCAATGGAAAGTAGTCGGGCAGTATCCTCATATGATTCCTGACTTATCACATATACCGAACTCAATGATAATGTTTGAATAATATGTTTATTTGCCTCAGGAAATTCATATTTATTTAATTCACTTATTCTTGACCATGCTATTTCCTGATTTTCTCTACTAGCCGGTTCTCCACTCCATTCAGATACTTCCCAGATATCGAGTAAAATTTTTTTATCCGGATAATCATATGAAATAGTTGTAAATTGCTTTGCATATTTAACAACTATTCCTAACTCTTCATATAACTCACGACTTAATGCAGACATTACGTCTTCGCTATCTTCAAGTTTACCACCGGGAAATTCCCATAAGCCGGCTAGATGTTGTTTAGCCGTTCTTTTTGTTATTAAGACTTTATCTTTATCTGAATTATATATGACACCAACTGCAACATGTGTTCTTATATTCACTTAGGTTCGATATTCTGCATTAATGCTGATGTATTCATGTGATAAATCCGTTGTCCATATTTCTTCCAGACAAGCACCCCTGTTAAGATTAACTGATAATTTTATTTCATCCTGACTCATCACCTTTTTTCCTTTAGCTTCAGTATATGCTTTACAACGCTGACCATTCTCAACAATACATACATTGTCAAGATGAACATTCACTTTATTTATATCCAGATCTTCAATGCCTGAATTTCCAATCGCTGCAAGAATCCTCCCCCAGTTAGGATCAGATGCTGTAAATGCAATTTTAACCAAGGGTGACTCTGCAATTTTGTATGCTACGCCTAGGCATTCTTCTGTGTTTTGTCCTTTTCTGACTTCTATAGATATAAATTTTGTTGCACCTTCACCGTCTCTTACGATTGCTTGCGCTAGTTCACAACAAACATCTATAACTGCATTTTCAAAATCTATATATCCACCATTGTCACAACTATCGATCAATGAATTATCAGCTTCTCCCGTAGCCATAATTACGCATGCGTCATTTGTTGATGTATCACCATCAATTGTAATTCTATTGAAACTCTTATCTACAGCATTTGGTAATATTTTATCGAGAAGTTTTTTACTTATATTCACATCTGTTGCTATAAACGAAAGCATAGTTGCCATATCAGGCTTTATCATGCCCGCCCCTTTCACCATGCCCGTAATGCTTACCGTCGTTCCATCTATGCTTAGTTGGCTCGATACTGCTTTAGGAATTGTATCGGTCGTCATTATTGCTTTTGCAGCTTCTAACCAGTTATCAGTAGATAAATTTGCAAGTAAGTCTGGCAGCGCGCTGTTTATTTTTTCTATAGGTAGATCTTCTCCAATCACACCTGTGGAAAAAGGTAGCACTTCAGTTTCTTTACAAGCCGCAATATCAGCTAAAGTTTTACAGGTATTATTCGAATTTAAAATTCCTTGCTCACCTGTTCCTGCATTTGCATTGCCCGCATTTATTAAACAATAACGCGGTTTGGGATCATTCAGGTTTTTCTTTGCTATTTTAATTGGGGCAGCACAGAATAAATTTTTTGTAAAAACAGCTGAAACAACACTGCCTTCAACAAGTTCTATCAATGCCAAGTCATTTCTTTTTTCTGCATAGATATTTGCAGAAGTCACTGAAAGGCGAATACCCTTTATAGGTATAAGTGATGAGGGAAATTCTAAACCAACTGACATTTTAATGTGAAGTGCGAAAAGTGAAAAGTATTTCATCTTCATAATACAAAGAACGAAAAAAAACTGATTCTAATAAAAAATCAATGGCTTGCCCATTGCGCAGCAACATCATTTGGGTATTCCGATTAAAAGAATGCCTTTAAGCATAGCTTAATGTTTCCTGGAATTTCACACTTCACCTTTAACATTTCACGTTCAAGTTAATCTTCCGTGGCATTGCTTATACTTTTTACCTGAACCACAAGGACACGGCTCATTACGTCCAATTTTTGGCTTATTACGCACAAACGGTTTATCAACAGAAGAAGCTTGTTCAGGCAAGTCTGGGTTCAAGCTATTTGGCGCAGAAGCATGATTAAAATTCATATTCTGTTCGTGCTCCTGGTTCTCTGCCGCTTCAACGTCTTTTTCAGTTCTTATATTTACTTTAGAAAGAAAAACAACCACATCATGCTTTATGTTCTCAAGCATTTGCACAAACAATTCAAATGCTTCACGTTTATATTCCTGCTTAGGGTTTTTTGCCGCAAAGCCCCTGAGATGTATGCCCTGCCTAAGGTAGTCCATGTTAATGAGATGTTCTTTCCAATGCCTATCCAGCACATCAAGCATAATTTGCTTTTCAATACGCCTCATTAATTCAGAAGTAATAACTTCTTCTTTGTCTTTTACCACCTTCTCCATGGCTGCATGAAGTTTTTCTCGTAAAGTCTCTTCATGTAACGACTTATCTTGCTCAAGCCATAAATCTATATCAAGAGACAAATCAAACTCATGCTGAAACGCTTCTTTTAATCCATCCACATCCCACAATTCATCCATACTGCCACGAGGAATATACTCATCGATAACAGACTCAACAACATCAGAACGTATTGCGTTTACTTCTTCAGCAACTGTTTCTCCATCAAGCAAATCATTTCTTTGTTCATAGACAATCTTTCTCTGATCATTTGCAACATCATCAAAATCCAGTAAATGTTTACGAATATCAAAGTTATGCGCTTCAACCTTACGTTGAGCATTTTCTATTGCGCGAGTTACCAGTTTAGATTCTATAGCCTCACCTTCATCCATACCCAGTTTTTGCATGATCGAAGAAATTCGATCCGAAGCAAAAATTCGCATCAAGTTATCTTCCAATGAAAGATAGAAACGACTTGAACCAGGATCACCTTGACGCCCTGAACGACCACGAAGTTGATTATCTATACGTCGTGACTCATGCCGCTCCGTA
>CAYTIZ010000205.1:0-4612 GCA_964437885.1 uncultured Enterobacteriaceae bacterium | reverse complement strand
AATCAAAGTTGATTCCATCTATCATATATCAATTAGCTGATTCAATAAGGCTTTTTAATTCATTATCTTCGAATATTAATCTAATAAACTACTTTAAGTTGTGTCTTGATAAATGTGAAAAAATCTTTTTTTAGCCAAATATTTAGCAATTGTCTCAATTTCGCTCAAAATTGGCTCCCATCTGATTTGCGAGCTGAAAATAGCGCTGACTAACCGCCATATCGATTTCAACGCCGTCCATGCCATTTTGATACAAAACACCCAAATTATGTGCCGCTACAGGGTCACCCATATCAACCGCTTTTTCTAATAACTCAACCGCCTTTTCAGCGTCAACGTCAACACCAGCGCCATTTTGATAAGCAACTCCCAACATACCAATCGCCTCCGCAATACCTTCATCAGCAAGCGGTTTTAACAACAACAAAGCCTTTCCATATTCGCCATCAGAAAAAGCCTGACTCACGACCTCTATTGCATCCTGTACGTTTTTGACTTCTTCCAACTCTTTGGCATCCATAATTACGCATTAACGACATATTTTAGAGTTTCTACAACTTGCTCTGGTGTTTGCGCCCAGGCCATTGCCGCACCGTCCACCTCTTTCAGCGGATGAATAATATCTTCATCGTGAAGCGTGATGTACGGTTTACCCAAAGCAGCACAACAACCCGCATCAAAAGCTGCGTTCCATTGTTTATATTTATCGCCGAACCTAACGATTGCAATATCACATTTTTCGATCAGATTTTTAGTGCGAATGCTGTTTACCTTGGATGACTTATGATCGCGCCAAAAATTGTTTTCATCCTTACCCAAATGATCGCCCGCTGCATCACTGGCCTCATGATTAGTTACCGCAGAAGTGTAAGTAATAGGCAGTCCTAATGCCTCAGTCCCTTTTTTAATTTGTTCGCGCCAATCGGTGTGGATCTCACCGGATAAATAAACTGTCCAATTCATGATCTGCCTCTTATAAAGTAGTCTCTGAAAATAGAATAAATGTTTAATTTTTAAAACGATACAAAATTATAACAAGTATCAGAATAGTTCATTTTATAAACATCTTTTTGCCATGATCTGTTTGAAAAAAAATAAAAAGAGTCGGCCGATAAGCCGGGTTCTGTCGTGGACAATCATTCATCTGGGATGCATATCACTATGCACCTCAAGCGACCTACCCGGAAACAGTGCGGGCCGCACCATCGTTTCCCTATTTGGTCTTGCTCCAGGTGGGGTTTACCCTGCCACTGTTATTGCTAACAGCGCGGTGCGCTCTTACCGCACCATTTCACCCTTACCTATCGAAACAGGCGGTATATTTTCTGTGGCACTTTCCATCGACTCACGCCGCCCAGACGTTATCTGGCACCTTGCCCTGTGGAGCCCGGACTTTCCTCTATTGAAATATATCAACAGCGATTGCCTGGCCGACTCTGGGTGCTAGTTTATGGAGAGAAGAATTTGTTGCAAGGAAAAAGAAGGATTAATGAATAAATAAAACAACCCTGGACAAACTAATGAACAATAACGCGCTCCATTTTCTGATACGCCTGCTTATTCTTATTCTCTAAGTTCCAAAGATTCAGATTAGTTTGCATACTTAACCAAAATCGTGGCGTACTACCCAACACACGACTTAAACGAATGGCAATATCTTCAGTCACATCGCCACGTTCATTAACCACTTTCGACACTGTGTTTCTGGCAAGACCACAACGTCGAGCTAAATCACTCACAGTAAGACCCGTTTCGGGTAAAATCACATTGCGAATTAACGCACCGGGATGTGAAGGTTTACGTGCCATTAGTGATAATCCTCTAAATTAATATCGACAACATCGTTGCCACCCATATGCCATGTAATTCGCCAGTTACCGGTCACGCGAACACTGTATTCGCCCTTACGTTGACCTTTTAATCCATGAAAATACAAACCGGCGACATTCATTTCTTCAGCATGTTCAATCGTATTAAGTGCATCCAGAATAACGATTAGTCGATCCGCTATTTCTGCACGAATACCGCGTTTATTCGTATAACGCGGATCATCGAAAAAACGCTTCAATCCCTTGTGGCGAAATCTTTTGATCATATATGATTAAGCGTAATCTATATGATTACATATTGCAATCTAACTGGATACAATTGTGAATTCTAAAATAGCCGGATATTATAACTTTCGTGATCGGCCTTTCTCGTATTGTGGTGCGTTTCGGGTACTTTGTTCATTTTGTAATTTCAAATAATTTTCCCAACGTCGTTGCTCGAGTTCACCCGATTCCAGCACCGCCTTAATGCCACACTTTATTTCGGTATCATGTTGGCAATTATTAAACTTACATTGTGCTATATATTGCATAACATCATCAAACGCATCTTCAATCCCCGTCTCGCAATCACTCAACTGCAATTCTCTTATCCCTGGTGTATCAATCAAGATGCCACCATCATTTAATAAATGTAATGAACGTGACGTTGTTGTATGTTGACCTTTGCCATCTTCAACGCTCACCTCTGCAGTTAATTGTTCAGAATCCGTCAAACTATTAATCAATGTTGATTTGCCCACTCCCGATGATCCAACTAACGCAATGGTATGACCTTCAGTACATAAATTTCTTAATGAAGATAAACTAATACTGTCTTTCGCATTTACGCATTCAACGCGAAGCTTACTTTGTAAAGCCTGTGCCTGTCGCTTAAATGAATCCATATCATTAGTCAGATCAATTTTAGTCAGGATAATCACCGGTTGAATTCTGGATTCATAGGCCAGTGCCAGATAACGTTCAATACGTGATACGTTAAAATCCTGATCACAAGACATGACAATGAATAGAGTATTTACATTTGCGGCAATGCATTGATCATGAATTCGCTTGCCTGCTGCTTTACGTATAATGACGGTTTCTCTATCAAGAATACGGAGCGGACGTTCACCTTCATTCGGTATTAATATCCAATCACCAACGGCTAGATTTTTAGGTTCGCTGAAGACACCGATTTCAAATGTTTCTATTCCTTTATTACTCCAGACGATGCAATGGCTACGATGAATTTTTGAGATGCGCGCGGGGTAAGAATGAGTTTCTTCTTCGGAGTTTAATTGTTTACCGAAAAATGGTTTCCAACCTAATTGAGATAAATTAAAAATAGTTAACACCTAAATTTTTATATACTTCTTTAACATTGATTTCGCTTGTGACAGCGCCCTACTTCTTTTTAAAAAGAAGTAAGCAAGAAAACCCTCCCCTAATGTCATGGCCTACGGCTCCCTTCGCAAGTAATCAGTTACTACAGGTCGCGCATACATTCATCCCTGAATGAATGCGCTCAATTGTACGTCCTGTACAATTGACCCTATAACTAATCACTCACTCAGCATGACAGAACGGGAACTATAAAATTAATCGATACCGAGTATTTTTATTACTAACTCATTTAAGATTATTAATTATCGTTTGGCAATCAGCTAAATAATAAAAAGAGTCTGCGTTTTTCATCATTGCTGTATATTTATATTTTCCCGATACTTTCTTGTCGAAATTAAAATCGAATTTCAATGAATTATAAAAATCTTCATCTAAGTAAAGCTCTGTCGGTTTATGTATGTTTTCTTTTAATGACTTTCTTACTGAAGAATCTATCGATTGAAGATCCGCAAAAGGAGTTCCTAGGCTATTAAGGCATATATGTCTTTTTGATTCTGAAATATGAAGCAATACATCATCGTAAAACTCATTACTGCCTTGTGTAAAAATTGCGTATATTTCTAAACTCAATGTTTCTCTGTATATATCTTGTAATTTTTGAAATACCATAAAAAATAATTCTGGTCTATATGTATATTCAACATCACTTTCAAAGTGACCTACTGTCCAATGACTCTTTAGAACTAGGCTGTCAGCAAATGAAATAAACGATATATCAGGGTAACTTACCGTTAATTCATCAATCCGATCTCTTAAACTAATAAGTTTTTCTCTAGATAATTGATCATTTCGTATTGCTTCTTTTACTCCTAATTGCATCAATCAAACCAAAAACAGAATAAAGTCGAATATAAATATTCTCAAGCCATTCTTCCTTTACAAATATATGTGGCTTTTCATCGTACTGCCAGCTTCCAACACAAAGAATAAATTCACTTTTTGGTAATGCAACGGATACTTTATGGTATCGATCATAAATATTTGGGAACCAAGATAATTCAACCGAATTCAGATGAATCTTATTGACCGCAACATAACCAATATATCCAACTGGCTCACTATTTTCACCGTTGAATGACTTAAGTAATGACTCTTCATATTCCTCAATATATTTTTGATCCATTATGTAGCAATCGCGGTCCAACGGAATTTCGTTATATTTATAAACATCAAAATATTTGTGGTCAAACAATATTAATGTTCCTTATGAATAAACGAAATGGTAATTTAGGACTTCTTAATACGAACAACATTCATAAACTCAATATCAAACCCACCTACTTTTTCCTCAGTAACATAATAAGTCATATTCACACACGCACCTTTTAGATTTCGATATTGTTTCTTTCGTTTAAATCTAAACGGCACATCATAACCTTCTACTGTTACGGTATTAA
>CAYTIZ010000204.1:0-4634 GCA_964437885.1 uncultured Enterobacteriaceae bacterium | reverse complement strand
GTCTTTTAGTTCGTCTTTGCCTCGATTAGCCTTCGTTCGTGACATCGTGCAAAGCTCTCTATAAATAATAAATGAGTGATCAAAGTAATGCATAACGTACCTGCAGATTTAAAATACACTAATACACATACCTGGTTGGAAAATATGGGCGAGAATAACTATCGTGTGGGAATTACTGATTTTGCCCAGTCTGAATTAGGCGATGTGGTTTTTGTGGAGCCACCAGAAAAAGATCGTCAATACAGCCAGATCGAGGAGTGTGCCGTAGTTGAATCGGTAAAATCGACGTCAGATATTTATTGTCCGCTGAGTGGCGTGATTGTTGAAATTAACCCGGCATTAGAGGATAGCCCTGAAATAATTAATACCGAGCCTTATACTGATGGCTGGATATTTATAATTAAAGCGAATGATGATACTGAGTTAGATGAATTAATAGATGCGGCAAGTTATTCTGAATTAACGGAGGAGTAATAAAATGGCTAAAATAACCCTGAAAGGAAATGAAATTAATACAAATGGTGAACTGCCAAAAGTAGGAGATAATGCCCCGGATTTTTCTCTGGTTAATGCCGAGCTTGGTGATGTTTCACTAGCAACGTACGAAGGTAAGAAGATACTACTTAGCATCGTGCCGAGTCTGGATACACCGGTTTGTGCTACTTCAACAAAGAAATTCAATGACGCCGCGAAAGAAAAATCAGATGTGGTGTTCCTCATGATTGCGGCAGACTTGCCATTTGCCATGTCTCGTTTTTGCGGTGCAGAAGGAACGGATAATGTGATTGCCTTATCCATGATGCGTTCACGTAAGTTTGCAAAAGACTATGGGGTCTTGATCGAAGATGGTCCATTAGCGGGTATTACTGCGCGGGCAATAGTAGTCATTGATGAAAATAATAAAGTCATTCATTCAGAACTGGTTCCAGAAATTGCTCAAGAACCAGATTATGATGCTGCTCTCGCCGTGCTTTAAGAATTTCTAATAATACAACAGGGATGTTAGTTTGAATAATGGCCTCGCAAGGTACAACAGGTTTAACACGCTTACTGAAAGCAACTAAATTTTCCTGTCAGGGGTTCAAAGCCGCTTTTGTAAATGAAGCTGCATTCAGACAAGAGGTCTTTCTTGCAATCGTATTAACCCCTTTGGGTTTTTATCTTGGTGATAATGGACTTGAACGTGCGCTTCTGATCAGCGTCGTATTATTAGTTCTTGTCATTGAATTAATAAATTCCGGCATAGAAGCGATTGTTGACCGTGTTAGTACTGAAAAACATGAATTATCCGGACGTGCAAAAGATGTCGGTTCGGCAGCAGTACTGCTTGCTTTAGTTAATGCCGTCGTTGTCTGGGTTCTTGTGTTATCAGACTGGTAAGCACAGAAATCATTTTCTTTTTATCTCAGTTGCGTTCTTCTATACTCATGTTTTTAATACACGGTATCGGAGTATAGATTATGTCTGATGAAAAATTGCTTGAGACTCACCACGAAGTTAAGAATTTCTCCGACTGGATTGCTAAAGCCTTTACCAAGTTTTTACGCTTCTTCGCCGATGTATTCTTTGCCAAACGATATGGTCATCGCGCGGTTGTTCTGGAAACAGTTGCTGCTGTTCCTGGAATGGTTGCGGGTGCACTTCAGCATCTGCGCGCTTTGCGCCGCATGGAAACAGATAATGGTTGGATTAGTATATTACTGGAAGAGGCAGAGAATGAACGTATGCACCTAATGACGTTTATTCATATTGCTCAACCCTCGCCGTTTGAACGTTTTTTAATCTTGCTTGCTCAGGGCATTTTCTACAATTTCTTTTTTCTAGTTTATATTTGTTCATCAAAAACCGCACATCGTATCGTTGGCTATTTCGAAGAAGAAGCAGTTTATAGCTACACTGAATATTTGGCGGGCATAGATGACGGTACACACGAAAACGTTCCCGCACCGCAGATCGCAATTGATTACTGGAACCTTCCTGCCGATGCTAGATTGAGAGATGTCGTTTTAGCCGTTCGTAATGACGAAGCGCATCATCGTGATGTGAATCATAAATTTGCAGATGAATTGGCCGAGGCCTAGTTTGCATTTAGATAACACGGCCATGGCCATAAAATAAACTGTTAGCTTTTAAGGAAAGTTTATAATATGAAAAAGAATGCTTATGCTTTGAGAATACTTCCTGGTGGAGTTGATATGGTTCCAGAAGCATTGGAGTCTAATCAAATTATTATTGGATGGTCTGGTGCATTAGGGTTAATCAATGATAAGCATACATGGGAGTCTTTTCGTAAAATTATTTCAGACCGATATTATTCTGAAGAATCAAATATGAGAAAGGCAGGTTCTGCTTCTGGTCATATGTGGCGTTTTATAAAGGACATGAAAACTGGTGATTTGGTGGTTGTTCCAGATGGGACTTCATTTTACGTGGCGCGTGTTGAAGGGGATGCAATTCACTTAGACTCAAAAGTTTCAGAGGGGTCAGCATATCGTAGAGATGTTGTGTGGTTGAATGGTAAGAAGCCCATTAAAAGATCAATTGCTCGTTCTGCACTTATATCAAGGATGAAAATTCACGGTACTACTGCATCAGCATCTGATCTAATATTTGATATTGAGGAATGTGTTCAGTTAGCAGATAAAAAACTAAAGCCGTCTTTTAATGCTGACTTACATCAAAAGCTCGTAAAAGAAACTTTGTCTGAATTACGAAATGGACGTATTGAAAGCTTTGGCTTTGAACATCTCATTAATTCATTGATGTTAAAAATGGGCGCAATTGAGTCCTATGTAGTACCACGGAATAAGGATGTTGGTGCTGATATTATTGCTAGATTTTTAGTGGCAGGTACGTTTCAGCAAACAGTAGCTATTCAAGCAAAGCACTGGCAACCCAAGCCGCCAGTTGGAGAAGAAGTAGTTAAGCAGTTAATAGCAGGTATTGAAGCTGAAGCAGAGTCTATAAATCTTGGAATGGTAATTACAACCGGCGATATTAATGAAGATGCAATAGTTTTAGCTGAAAAATATCAAATTGAAAAGGGTGTTAAAATTGAGCTGGTGGATGGTGAGCAATTTGCTAAGTTGGTCGTCGAGCACGGAGTGGTTAAAAGCTAACAATAACATCCAACGGATTTGCGTAAGCGTGGTCTGGTTGTGATCTCGCTTCGCTCGATTTTATCACAGCCAGACCACGCTTACGCAAACGCGCTGATGTATGACGTTATCGGATCCAAGTGGTGTCTGGCAGATCAAAGGATTTCATGATGAGGTTCTAAGGGGAGAATGGAAGAAGCATCGGTCTTCCCGGCTAGGACTTCAATACCGCGTCATTTATCAGGTGATTAAAGATCAAGTCCTGATTCAAGTGGTTAATTTAACTCCGCATGATTATAGGAAGTAGTAACATGAAAGATTATCGTAGAGCTAAGAAAAATATAGATGTTTCGATTGGAGAATCCTTGAGAATTATTCGTGAGCTTCAAGAGTTTATCCAGAATGATCTAGCCGAAATAACGGGCATCCCTCAATCAACTATCTCGGTCATTGAAAATGATCAAGTTAAACTCAGTGTAGAGAGAGCAAAAGTTCTTGGCCGAGCCTTGCATTGCCATCCGGCAGCATTAGTGTTCCCAAGGCCGGGATGCTGAACTTGCCGCATAATAAGTCGTTCAAGTTCTCCCCTTCAGTGCCGGACGCGCAAACGCGCGCTTAATTCAGGCGTTAATTACAAACAGGACATGCCGGATCTTTTTTAAGCTTCGCCTGGTTCCAGTCCATATGTAATGTGTCTAATAACAATAATTTTCCTTGCAGGGTTTCGCCTATGCCCATTAATAATTTAAGCGTTTCATTTGCCTGAATACTGCCAATAATACCGAGCAAAGGCGCAATTACGCCATTGGCTGTACACGTTTCTTCAGTGGCAACATCTTCATTATATAAACAGCGATAGCAGGGTGAATTTTCATCTTTAGGATTAAATACCGTAACTTGTCCTTCAAAGCGAATAGCGGCACCGGAAACTAAGGGTGTTTTTGTTTTTACGGAAGCTTGATTGAGTGAAAATCGTGTTTGAAAGTTATCACTCGCATCAACAATAACATCGGCTTTTTCTGCTTCGTTTAATAGTTCATCGTCTTCAAGTGCATGATCGATGCACTCAATATTAATTTCCGGATTAATTGCTTGCAGATGTTCTTTGGCAGATTCAATTTTTTGCCGACCAATATTCTGTGTTGTATGTACGATTTGTCGTTGCAAATTACTAATGTCGACTTTATCAAAATCAACCAGTACTAATTGACCGACGCCAGCACTAGCCAGGTAAATAGATACGGGAGAACCAAGACCACCTAGACCGATAATTAAAACACGAGATTTACTAAGCTGTTCTTGTCCAGCGGCATCGATTTCCGGCAACATCATTTGCCGGCTGTATCTTAGGAGTTGTTCGTCATTCATTGGCATACCCATGATACTCGTAAATGTCTATTCATAGCGCGTCTGTTTTTATCCATGGCGGCGTCGCCTAAAGCGCCTACTGTTGGTGCTCCTCTTTGCAGGGAATGCCATGCGCATCGTCGCGTCTTGCCTACACGGATGTAGGTACTTAGCTTGCGTCTGGAACAA
>CAYTIZ010000203.1:0-4652 GCA_964437885.1 uncultured Enterobacteriaceae bacterium | reverse complement strand
CTGCGTTGTAAAACTTCGCAATAGCCCTGCTATTACGTGCGTTTCACGCCTTGAATCAGAATATTTTAACCAGCAATCTGCTCGACCCAGACTTAATCAAAGGCTCCCTGAATATTATTAATATTTCCTCCGGACTTTTGTATGTCTTTTGTAGTGTTATTATTCTATTAGATAATATAAATATATAAATACCGAGCGCCATGGACAATTTGCGCCTTACATTATTAATTATTGGATGCCTTGTGGTGATGGGTATCTACTTGTGGGAAGTATTTTATAAAGGAACACCAAAGAAAAAGACAGATATTCTCAATGCTGTCGACGAAACTCCGGATATCCCTGTTACTCCAATCATCAATAATGAAGTAAGTATCGATAATTATTCTACTGAGGCATTAGCCGATCTTGGTAGTTTATTAACACAATCACGAAATCAGGATATTAGCAGTGGCAATACTCCTGAACCATTTAAAGTTTCAGAAGCAAGTGCAAGCATTGATGATCCTGATGAAGGTTTGCCGCTAGCAATGAGCGTTAAAGATTATGAAGCTAGTATGGCCGAAAATAATGAATCGGATGTTTTCGCAGCAATTGAAGAAGAACTTCATTCTCAAGATGAATTAGAGGAAGAGCAGGAAGAAGTTGATCTTCCTCAAAGTAATCAGGCTAGTGAAGATATATTAGTTTTGTATATTACAAGTCCTTCTCATATCTCATTTAATGGTTTGTCGATCAGTAAAGCCGCTGATGAAGTTGGCATGATCTATGGACATATGAATATTTTCCATCATTTCGGGCCGGGTAAGCTTCATTCAGGACAGCCCTTGTTTAGTGTAGCGAACATGCATGAACCTGGATCATTTGATCTTGGACGTATGGCAGATTTAAAAACAAAAGGCCTTGCTGTCTTTATGTATTCGCCTGCTTCGATTGATGCCAGTGTAGTTTTTGAATTATTTTTAAATACGACGCAACGTCTAGCTGAACTACTCGGTGGAACAGTACGAACTTCAGATAATGAATTATTAAATAATGCCGCTATTAGTTCGCTACGAGAAAAAGCTGAATCACTATCAGCTAATTAGTCATGTGATATTAAATTAACAAGTGGCAGTGACTTTCATGCTGGTTGGAATAGAGTAGTTATCTAAATACAAGGAAATGCAAAAAAGTTAACTCTAAAAAGCCACCGAGGAATTCAAAAATTAAAGTAAGAATTGTACGTGCTGAAGTATCACTTTATTTAATATAATGATTTATCTCTGTGTTCTCTGTGTTCTCTGTGTTCTCTGTGTTCTCTGTGTTCTCTGTGGCTATAAAGATATATAAATTAAATGAACCTGCAACAATCTAGAAAGCGAATAGATATTCTTCGCGAAACAATCAATCAGCATAACTACCAATACTATGTATTGGATGATCCCAATATCCCCGATTCAGAATATGACAGATTGTTACGAGAGTTGATTGATATTGAAACTGAATTTCCCGAACTCATTATCCCTAATTCACCTACACAACGTGTTGGTGCAGCGCCGCTATCAGAATTTGACGAGCTTAAACATACTGTGCCGATGTTATCGTTGGCTAATGCATTTAATGAAGATGAAATGCAAGCTTTTTACAAGAGAATTAATGATCGATTGGAAACAGATACACTTGTCTTTTCTGCTGAAACTAAGCTGGATGGGTTGGCTGTCAGTATTCGTTATGAAAATGCCGTATTAAAAACGGCAGCTACGCGTGGCGACGGTTATAGCGGAGAGAATATTACGCACAATATAAGAACGATACAGCAGATTCCTTTAAATTTAATTGGCGACGATATTCCTGAATTATTAGAAATCAGGGGTGAAGTTTTTATGACACATAAAGGTTTTGAAGAACTAAATAATAAACAACGAGAAAAAGATGAGAAGTTATTTGCTAATCCACGTAATGCAGCGGCGGGCTCTCTACGCCAATTAGATGCAAAGATAACGGCTAAAAGATCATTGTCGTTCTTTGCCTATGGCATAGGTGATTATAAAGGGAACATTGAATTTGATAGCCATACACAGATACTAGCGCAACTGAAACTGTGGGGAATTCCTGTTTCTCCAGAAACTAGAAAATTGAGAAATCTGCAATCTTGCCTGGAATATTATAATGAGATAGGAGAAAGGCGTGCAGGCTTAGCTTACGAGATAGATGGTGTTGTTTTTAAAGTGAATGACTTGTTGCAACAGCAAGCATTGGGCTTTGTTTCACGAGCACCACGTTGGGCAATAGCCTATAAATTTCCTCCAGTAGAGGAGATAACGAAAATATTAGATATAGAAGTTCAGGTAGGTCGTACTGGGGCATTAACACCTGTGGCAAGATTAGAACCTGTCTTTGTTGGTGGAGTTACTATTACCAATGCAACCTTACATAATCTTGATGAGATTAAACGTAAGGATGTCAAAATTGGCGATTGGGTTTATATTCACCGCGCCGGCGATGTTATTCCAGAAGTGGTGCGCGTCATTAAAGAAAAACGTGAGGACGCCAGGAAAAATGATATCAGGGAATTTATCATGCCGGATGTTTGCCCTGTATGTGGCTCAGCGGTTGAGAGGCAAGAAGGAGAAGCGACTTATCGTTGCATGGGAGGTTTGTCATGTACAGCACAAAACATTCAAGCCATTATTCATTTTGTTTCGCGCAAGGCCATGGATATTGATGGTCTTGGTGAGAAAATAGTTGTTCAGTTAACAGAAGCTGGCTTGGTTAATACAGTAGCGGAACTATATTCATTAACACATGAACAACTTGCTGGCTTAGAGCGAATGGGAAAGAAATCGGCAAACAATCTAATTGAAGCATTAGATAAAAGTCGAGAGACAACTTTAGACCGATTTATATATGCACTCGGTATTCGTGAAGTAGGTGAAGCAACAGCGCGTTCACTTGCACAATATTTTAAAGATTTTAATTTAATTGAAAAGGCATCAACCGAAGAACTGGAACAAATAGCAGACATTGGTCCCGTCGTAGCCCATAACATACATAGTTTTTTTCAAGAAACACATAATAGAAAAGTAATTGATACACTAAAAAAGAATATCCATTGGCCAGCAGTGGAATCTAATTATTCATCAAAACTGAATGGAATGACATTCGTTATTACCGGCACATTGCCCAGTATGGGTCGCGATGAAGCTAAACAAAAAATAATGGCCTTAGGTGCGAAAGTCAGCAGTAGCGTTTCAAAAAAGACAAGCTATGTTGTTTATGGCGAAGCACCAGGTAGTAAATATGAAAAAGCCTTACAGTTAGGTGTGAAAACTTTAAATGAAAATGAGTTCTTAGAGCTTATTAATGGATAGCAGGTAAGATAAGATCCTGTCTAATACATAAGACTAAATTAATCTTCACCTTCTGCAACAACACGGTTACGACCGTTTTCCTTGGCCTTATAGAGTAGGACGTCAGCGCGTTCAATTAATGTGAGTCGATCATCGCCTTCCTTTAATTCGGCTAAACCAATCGAGACGGAAATATTAAGTTTTATATTGTTGTAGTCAAACTTCATTTTCTCAACTTTTTTTCTCATGCGTTCAGCTAATAATTTGCCGCCTACAATTTTAGTATTTCTGAGCAAGATAACAAATTCTTCTCCACCATATCGAAAGACGATATCGCTACGACGCATGCATTCCATTACGCAGTCGGCAAAACTTTTTAATACAGCATCGCCCACTATATGACCATAGTTATCGTTGATTTGTTTGAATCTATCCAGATCTAACATCATTAATGAAAGCGTTTGGCCATGACGTTTAGCTAAGTCAATTTCCTGTTCAATTGATTTATCAAAAGCAGCGCGATTGTTTAATCCTGTTAATGGATCGTTATAGGCTTTTTCTACTGCTTGTTTGTAGAGTAGTGCATTTCTTAAGGGGTATATTAATGCTGATATCAGACTTTCTATTTTATTTATTTCGATATCAACAAATTTTGAATTTCTGGAGATGGTTAATTCTCCCATATTTTTTCCAAATAAAACCAGACTGTAAGTTGAACTGTGTCTACCAGATTTACCGATATCAAACTTGATATTTTCTTCCTGATTTTTATAACTAAGATGTTCATGTGGAACGACAGCAGACATTTCGTCATCAAATAATTCAATTAATTTTTCCAGTTCGAGCGTACTTTGCAATACACCCATAACGTGAATGGACATATTGGTCACATCGGTCATATTTTCAGGATAGGAAATCATCAGGCGCGAGCTTTGTACGCCTGGTGAATTGCTAATGTCTGTAATATCTGCCATAGACTTAGTTGAAATCGTCATAATTAATTTATTAATAGTTTACTTGCTAGTCCAAATGCAAAAAAAATGCCATATAGAATAACAGCAAATATCTATTACTATAGTATATATAGGAATTATATTCTAAATAATCAAGAAAACAATATAACTTATTGTAAATTATATTGTTTTTTATGCTGCGACATGCCCGTTTTCTGATGATTTTGATTTCATAATGGTATTTATGGCTTTATCACTTGTATCGGCAACGGGATAATCAACAGTGTAGTGAAGACCACGGCTCTCTTTTCTTTTTAGTGCGGACTCCACGATTAATTCAGCAACGACTAGCAGATTTCGTAGTTCGACA
>CAYTIZ010000202.1:0-4699 GCA_964437885.1 uncultured Enterobacteriaceae bacterium | reverse complement strand
ATATGGAAGTGCGTTTATATGACCGTTTATTCAGTGATCCAAAACCGGATAGTAATAAACATGAACAAGACTGGAAAAACTTTCTTAACCCGGAATCAATAACTATTCTTGAAAGAGCCTGTCTTGAGCCTTCATTAGCTGAGGCAAAAAAGGAAGAACATTTTCAGTTTGAGAGAACGGGGTATTTTTGCGTTGATAACAAGGATAGCCTTAATGGTAAGCCGATATTTAACCGTACAGTGACATTACGTGATTCCTGGGCGAAACAGAAAAACAAATAAGTAAAATTAATTTAAAATATTATGCAATCTAAATCAGACACACTTTATCGTTCTCATATTAAAAGTTTACCGCTTATTAGTAATGGTAAGGTCAGGGATATATACGACATCGACGATCAGCATATGTTAATTGTGACCAGTGATCGGCTTTCAGCTTTCGATGTTATTTTGCCCGATCCTGTTCCTGGTAAAGGTCGTGTGTTAACAGAAGTTTCTAATTTCTGGTTTAAACGTTGTGAAAATATTATTCCGAATCATCTGACGGATATTTTTGTCAAAGATGTAATTAAAGAAACGGACGAGCTCGGAGTTTTGGAAGGTCGAGCTATTGTTGTTCGTAAACTAAAACCTTTACCAATTGAAGCTGTTATTCGAGGTTATCTGATTGGTTCTGGATGGAAAGACTATCAGGCAACAGGATCTGTTTGTGGAATAAGCTTGCCCTCAGGTTTGCAACAAGCCGAAAAATTACCGGAACCCATTTTCACTCCCGCGACCAAGGCGACTGTTGGTGAGCATGATGAGAATATTGATTTTGATGAAACGGTTAAGTTGATTGGGAAAAAACTGGCAGAGCAGGTTCGCGATATTAGCCTGAAGATTTATACTCAAGCAGCGGAGTATGCATTGGAAAAAGATATTATTATTGCTGATACTAAATTTGAATTTGGGCTAGATGAAAATGATCAACTGATTTTGATTGATGAAATTTTGACGCCAGATTCATCTCGCTTCTGGCCAGTGGAATCTTATAAGATAGGGGCTAGCCCGCCCAGTTTTGATAAGCAATATATAAGGGATTATCTGGAAACACTAGACTGGGATAAAACGGCACCTGGGCCAAAATTGCCAGAAGAGGTGTTGAATAATACTGCTGAAAAATATAAAGAAGCTCGAGATAAACTTATTTATTAATCAACTTCGGAGTAATTAAAATGCAAGAGATAAAAAAATTAATTAATGGTTATCAACGCTTTTATAAAAAATATTTTCAGGAGCAACCGGAAATTTATAGTAGCCTATTTCAGCAAGGTCAATCACCCAAGTTTCTGGTAATCTCCTGTTGCGATTCGCGAGTGCATCCTGCACAAGTGATGGATACAGTTCCAGGAGATATTTTCGTTATTAGAAATGTTGCTAATCTGGTTCCAGTTAACGAACCGGATGATAAATCTCATGGTACCAGTGCTGCGATGGAATTTGCGGTAAAGCATCTCAAAGTAAAGCACATCATTATTTTTGGGCACAGTGAATGTGGTGGGATTAAAAGCTTGATGGAAGGTGATCATATTGGCCATGACTACGCATTCATAGATCCCTGGATGGAAATTGCCAAATCGGCACGTGATAAAATCATACAAGAACATGGTGACAAGGATTTTTCCGAGCAATGCGCACTTTGTGAAAAAGCATCAATTGAAGTATCCATGAAGAATCTGATGACATTTCCGTGGATTAAAGAACGGTTTGATGCTGGAGAATTATTTTTACATGCCTGGCATTTCGATATTGATTCAGGCAGTTTATCTGGGAAGCAAGGTGATCGGTTTGTACCGGTGAATGAAATAGAAATCAATCGATGAGGTGTATTGTGAAAAAAATTATCAAAATATTTTTATTGTTTATCTCAGGTTCAATGTTGATAGCTTGTTCAGATGAGAGCAGTAGCGGCGCAGAAGCTAAAGAAGATCATGTTTGGAAAGAACAAACCGAGACTATAAATAAAGCTAAAGAAGTGGAAGGCATGTTGTTAGATGCTGCTGAAAATACTCATAAAACTATAGAAGAACAGTCTAACCCATAAATAATTAAATACGGGCATCTGTAATGGATATTAAGCAAAGCATCATATCTTGTTAAGACATTAACTTAATCAAAGCTGTTCTCGCATCAAAATCTTCAACATCTGTCATGGCAGTATTGAACATAGTTACATTCTTGTCATGCTCAGCGAGTAGTTTTGCTAACTCTTCAGTTTCAGCACTGCTTGCTTCTCCCGCTGATTTATATTTCACATCAATAACCTGTAGGAATGAAAAATACGTTTGTTTACTTTTCCGCATTTCCTGAAAGGCTTGATAGGCAATACTTGCCTCTTTAGTAAGTTGAGTATCAGACATACATAGAACGCGTAACTAAGCGTCTTCCATATTCGAGTTGTATTCGCCTTTACAAGCCAGGCTGTTACATTTCTCGCGATGCAATAGTGCTTTTTGTGCCGCTTCAATATTTGCGGCTTCACCAGCCCATGCTTTAATGCAAGGAGCTTGTAATGCGCGCCCGTAAGAAAAGCTTAAAGGCCAGGGTAGATCTGAGTTGTTGGCATTCATTGCATTGAGATGAGCCGTTGCCAATTCTTCACTTTGTCCACCAGAAAGAAAAACAATGCCAGGAAGTTCTGCCGGTACATTCTCAAGTAAACAACGTACTGTTTGATCAGCGACTTCCTGGACATCTGCTTGTGTTGAACATAGTTTGCCAGAGATCACCATATTGGTCTTTAAAATAGTATGTTCAATACAGATATCCTGGCTCTTAAGTGCTTTAAACAGAGTGGATAATGTATTTTCAGTTACCTCATAACAGCGTTCAATGGGGTTATCCGCATCCATCAATACTTCAGGTTCGACCATAGGAACAATACTTGCTTCCTGACAAAGTCCGGCATAACGAGCAAGCGCATGTGCGTTAGCTTCGATACACGCCTGACTTGGTATATTGTCACCAATGGTTATAACAGCACGCCACTTGGCAAATTTTGCACCGAGGGATTTATATTCTGCTAAACGATCGCGTAGTCCATCCAGACCTTCAGTAATTTTCTCGTTTGGATGTAGAGCAAATTCCTTGGCACCAGTATCGACTTTGATGCCGGGCATAATACCTTGATCAATTAATGCTTTGGCAAAAGGAGTACCATCGCTGGTAGATTGACGAATTGTTTCATCAAAAAGAATCATCCCGCTAATGTATTCCTTGCCGCCGGGGTTAGTGATTAATAAATCACGATAGGTTCGTCGATTCTCTTCAGTGGATTCGAGATTAATCGTATCAAATCGCTTGCCTATAGTCGGTGTACTTTCGTCTATAGCAAGAATACCTTTGCCATTTTCTACCATTGTTTTTGCTGTTGCTTCGAGTTCTGCTGCGCTCATTTTATTTGCCTCGTCAACGCTATTTCTAGTGTTATTTATTTTTAAAGTGTGTGTTCTAGTGCCTGACCCACTTGAATGATTTTCATATTGTTCGTTCCGCCACGTCGGCCACGTAGATCGCCTTTGGTGATAATAACAAAGTCACCATCTTCAACCGCACCATCAGCGATCAGTTGTTCAATCATCTGTTTGTTCGCTTCTAATGGATCGGTGTGGGTGATATCAAATTTCATCGGATAAACGCCACGATACAATGCAATACGTCTACGTGTTGCTGTATGTCGGGTAAAGGCAAAGATTGGCAAACCTGAGCTAATACGCGACATCCATAAGCAGGTGCTACCTGTTTCTGTTAGCGCGCATATTGCTTTAGCGCCAATATGATTCGCTGAATACATACTCGACATAGCAACGGCTTCTGAAATTGTTTCAAAGCGTTGATTGATACGGTGGTCTGAAATACGAACGCTACGTTGTTTCTCAGCTTCTTCACAAACACGGGACATTGCTTCAACAACTTTGTCTGGATAAAGACCAATACTGGTTTCTCCAGATAACATCACGGCATCTGTCCCGTCAATAACGGCATTGGCAACGTCAAAGACTTCAGCACGTGTCGGAATTTTATTTTCGATCATGGATTCCATCATTTGCGTTGCTGTAATAACAGCGCGATCCATATCCCTGGCCATTTTAATAAGACTTTTTTGTACGGGTGGTAAAGCAGCATCACCAATTTCCACGCCTAAATCACCACGTGCAATCATGATAGCATCAGAAGCTTCAATGATTTCCTCAATATGATTAAGTGCTTCGGCACGTTCAATTTTTGAAATTAATCGTGCAGCAGAACCACATTCCTCCATCATTTTCCGTGCTTTCTTCACATCGTTTTCATCTCTTGGAAATGAGATGGCAATATAATCGACTTTTATTTCAGCAGCATGTTTCATGTCTTCGATATCTTTATTGGTAACGGCACTTGCTGATAAACCGCCGCCTTGAAGATTGATGCCCTTGTTATTACTCAATTCCCCGCCAGTGATAACTTCGCAATCAATAATATGTTTATCGACAGATTTAACATGCAAAACAATTTTTCCATCGTCGATTAATAGTTTGTCATCTGCTTTTACATCTTTAGCGAGTTCTTTGTAAGTGACGCCAACCTGGGTTTCGTCGCCATCTTCAATAGCAAGATCAGTATTAATTTTAAAATTATTACCTTCACGTAACTGAATTTTTCCTTCTCTAAAATGCTCG
>CAYTIZ010000201.1:0-4754 GCA_964437885.1 uncultured Enterobacteriaceae bacterium | reverse complement strand
TTTTTCATCAATCCAGTTTTTCATGTTGAAGGACTATATTTTATAAGCTTTTTATTTCTGTCCTACTTGACAGGTCGGTGCATTAGTCATGAAAGACTTTTATTTTTATTCAAAATAATTTTGGTAACTTTTGCAATACTCTCAATATGGGGTATTTTCCAGTATTTGTTCCATGCAGGATATATTGTGAACATGGGTAACAGGGCGAATACTGTTTATCACACACCCAATACCTTCGCTGCAGCAATAAACTTGATCTTATTACCACTTATATTCATAAGATTATCTGCTTCAAACAAACAATTTCTCGACAAATTTATCCTGCTTTTATTTTTTGGTTTGCTCGTTACACAAAGTCGTGGCGGCTGGATAGCCTTTTCTGGCGGTTTACTATTAGGATTGAGCGTTCTGTCAATCACACGCCTTTTAAAGTGCAATAGGGTTAATGGAACTTTATTAGTAAAAGTAATTCTTCTTCTTGTCGTATTCGTTACTTTTAATCATCTATATACAAATAAATCGCTCATCACACGCACTGCTTATACTTCCAGCTTCAATACTGGAATAGAAAATACAGTAGTATTTTCCAGTCTTGATCATCGATTTGTCTTTTATCGAATAGCTTGGGATCGTTTTTTGGAAAAGCCTGTTTTAGGAAATGGTTATTTTAATTACAAATATTATTTAGACAGGGACAATACACCTGAGTATGCCAAAATGGGCACAACCAACTTTGTCCACAACGATTATTTACAACACCTGTTCGAAACCGGGCTTACTGGTTTTTGTGCACTATTATTCATCATATTCAGTTTCTACTATCAGGCATGGGTTTGTATTAGAAGTGCCACCAATCAGAATAAAGCCATATTCATTGCAATATTAAGTAGCGCTTCTGCGTTTTTTATACATGCACTGGGTGACTTCGTCTTTTATTTACCCGGCTTAACACTTTTTTTCGGTTTTTCATTAGGCATATTTGACCGTTACGGATATGAGATCATTTCAAAAAAAGTAATAAATATTAATTTAAGTGTAAGTGCATGGCGCTTTGCTACATTGAAATCTATTATCGCAATTTTTCTCATTACTTATTTTTCCATTCCAATTGTCGCAAAAAAATCAAACCAGCTCGCACGAAATAAGCATGAACTAAACAACTACACTGACGCACTTTTTTATTATCAAATTTCCAGTAAACTTGCGCCCTATGAAGCAAATTATATTCTTGATGAAGCACGACTCTGGCTTAAAGCTGTAAATAATACCCCTTCACAAAAAATCGCTGTAATTGCAGATAATCTACTTTTAAAAGGGATTGAAGCAAACCCTTATGAACAATATAACCTTTTGGCACGATCCATGTTACATCGTGATTATCCTCAATTACTACAAGATGCTGCGGATATAGATACGATACTTCAATGGCAAGAAACCGTACTAAGCTGGCAAGCAGATAACAAGAATAACGCTGCTGAAATGGAATTTATCAAAAGTTTGATAAAGGCGGGAAGAGAAGCGGAAGCAAAGCAACGATACAGGCAACTGCAACAAGAATTGCTCGGAAACAATAAGTTAAAGAATCTTCTGTCTGAGGCGTTAAACCCTGCAAAATAAGCCAGATAATTTTAATTGGTTTTTTGTCTATATTCATTTTCTAAAAATATAAGGTATTACCTTATTAAGGAATCTTGTATTCACTTTAATACCTAACCTGTGAAATTTTACCGCAAGGGGTCGAACCAGAGTTCTTAAGTCATAAATATTAACATTATCAACAGGAAATATATCTACAGCAATCGGTGCAACGCTATCCACAACAGGGATATTTCCATCCAGAGAATGATCACTTAATACAGTATTAACAGGGAAATTATACAGTGCATAATTAATATCACGATAAGTGTATGTGCCATTTGATTGGGCATAAATTGTTAAATCGGCAATGGCTTTCGCACTACTTGCAGTAAAGAACAAAGTGATTGCTATACTTAATATAACTTTATTTAATTTCATAGGGACATATTTATTATATTATATAATCTGATATACGAAATACTAACAAATTGAATCGTAGAATTAAAATAATATTTATCTCATATTATGTCCACTTTAAACCTGTGAGACGTACCTCATTTAACGGACACACAATTCTAAGTTAAGCTATTAGATAAAAGAGGTGTCCAAATGTCGAATAAGAAGTATAGCAAATCGTATAAATCAAATACCACCCGCAAAGCGGGTGGTATGATGAAAGCCCCTGGAAGGGGCTATTGTTAAAGTCCTGCTAATCTCATCTGCTCCTGTCGTTTCTCTTCTTGTTCCTGATTACGGATATACTCTCGAATCATCTGTTCATCTAATCCAACGGTGCTCACACAATATCCTCTAGCCCAAAAATGTCGCCCCGTGAAATTTCGTTTCACCCGGAGATAATCCCTAAATATCCGTATCGCTGACTTCCCTTTCAAAAAAACCACCGTATTCGACACACTGTATTTCGGCGGGATCATTAATAACATGTGGATATGATCTTTCATGGCATAACCCTCCACTAGTTCAACGCTTTGTTGACGACATAAATCTCGTAATATCTTACCTATATCCTTGCGTAAATTTCCGTATATCGATTGCCTGCGATACTTTGGCACAAATACAACATGATATTTGCAATAATGTTTAACGTCAGCCTGGCTCTGCCAGTCTCTCATCTTGCCTCCTTCATAAACGTGGCTGTTTTAGAAGGGGGTCATTCTTACATCTGCACGACAGAACGGCAGAGCCTCTCTGAGTCTCACCGCCATAGGCGGTGGTTTACCTAAATGTAATTAATGGCATTGCAATGTATTGCAAAGAAACACCCATGAAAATCAATACAGGCTGTTCTAATACACGTTTAAAATCTACAGGTATTAATGTCATTCCCATAGAAAACATGATAATACCCAACAATGGCACAATTGCTTTACCATAATTAGCTAGTAACGCTGGATAAATAATAGCGACACAAGAAATCAACACCGCACCAACAGGCAATAGAAAAACACTACGACTTTTCATAATAACAACTCTATTTCAATGAATCTTGTTTCTCAGTTACACTTTAACAAAATACACTTCCTATCAGACAATGAATATAATTAAAAACACCATCCCTATTCTTATTCTTTTAATGCCAGCTTATTCCCTGGCGGGAAATGCCAGCGAAAATACTGACTGGTCGTTATACGGACAAGAATATAATAACCAGCGTTATAGTCCACTCAAACAGATTAATCGTAAAAATGTAGAAAAATTAAAACTAGCCTGGAAATATAAAACAGGAAAAAAGAATACCTTTCAAACAAATCCGCTTGTCCAAAATGGCGTAATGTATATCACCACGCCTTTTAATGATGTAGTTGCACTTGATGCCGCATCAGGCAAAGAAATCTGGCGTTATCAGCATCAACTAAAAAGTGATAACTATTGTTGCGGTCCTGCCAATCGAGGCCCGGCTATAGCAAATGGTAAAATTTATACTGTCACTATAGATGGTCGTTTGATCGCACTGGATCAAACTAACGGCAATGTCATATGGGATAAAGCCATCACAAATACATCTGCCGGAAAGGCAGAAGTCATCAATGCCGTTGTTGATGTAAAAGAATTTAAAGGTGCGATACAAACAGGCCAAACCGGTTATAGCGCAAACCTAGCACCACAAATTTATGACGGTGTTATCTATATTGGTATTACTGGTGCAGGATATGGTTTGCACCTTGAGCATGAAAAAGATGGCGAACAAATTTTATCGGTCGGTAGTTTTTCTGGTGGTGGCCATGGTCTGCGTGGTTTCATGGTTGCTTATGAGACGAAAACAGGAAAAGAACTCTGGCGTTGGTATAGTGTTCCTGAACAGGGCTGGGAAGGGAAATGGACTACACAACTTGGTTACGGTCCTAAACTCAATCGAGATATAGAAAAAGAGAAAGAAGCCTTCAAAAAACACTCCGACACATGGAAATTAGGTGGCGGTTCAATCTGGACAACGCCTGCTATCGATACAGAATTGGGCTTAATGTATATCGGTACTGGCAATCCTTCTCCGCAAATGGATGGTTCTACTCGACCCGGTGATAATTTATATACTGTCAGTCTGGTTGCACTTGAATTAAAAACAGGGAAAATGCGTTGGTATTACCAGCAAGTTCCGCATGACCGTTGGGGTTATGATGTCGCAAGCCCACCGGTATTATTTGATTACAATGATAACGGCAAAACGATAAAAGCAATTGGTCAGGCTAGTAAACTGGGTTGGTTTTTTATACATGATCGTGAAACAGGTAAACTAATTCGTAAATCAGAACCGTTTATTACTCAAGAAAATTTATTTGCACTTCCTTCAAAAAAAGGCACTCGTATTGTTCCAGGCACACTTGGCGCAACTTCATGGTCACCCGTCGCTTTTAATCCAAATAGTAAAATGGCTTATATTGCAGGTACTTATCAACCCTCATTGTTCATTTCTCGGCAACTAACGCCCAAACCAGGCCGTCCCTGGGAAAGTTATACTTTTTTTCAAAAAACAGGTGAGCCAGATTGGGGGACATTTACCGCCATCAATATTAAGACTGGCGAAATTGTATGGCAAAACAGGATTAATGATCCAATGGTTGGTGGCTCACTGGTAACAGCAGGCGATATTGTATTTACTGGTGAAGGCAACGGCAACTTTAATGCCTTTGATGCAAATTCTGGACAATTATTATGGC
>CAYTIZ010000200.1:0-4770 GCA_964437885.1 uncultured Enterobacteriaceae bacterium | reverse complement strand
TCAGTGGTCTAAGGGTGTATGGTCGCAAATTCACAACTATTTCACAAACATTTCAAGTAATTCATTCAGATAACGCTGTCCCACTAAAGAAGCCTTTAATTTATTTAGTTGCCAATCCAGCAATTTCCGATCTACAGCAAGCAATAGTTCTTTTTCCATTATTTTTAACGGCAACCCTGTTCGTTGTAAAAATAAATTTGCAGGTACGCCTTCTGTAAGCCGCAACACATTCATCATAAATTCCAGAGGCAGATCATTTCTTCCCAGTTTTCTCGTTTCTACTAAAACTGATTCTTGACCGGCTAATTCACTATACCCTTTTGGAATTTTATGACGCGTAAAGCGCTCAATTTTACCTTCGGCTACATTCGTTATTTTTCCATGCGCACCCGCACCAATTCCTAAATAATCACCAAACTCCCAGTAGTTCATGTTATGTAACGCAACTTGCTTGTCTTTTGCATAAGCAGATATTTCGTATTGCTTGTAATGGTTTTCCTGTAAGAATGTTTGCCCCTGTTCTTGCATTAACCATGTTTCATCATCTGACGGTACTTTGGGTGGTCTGGAATAAAATACCGTATTAGGTTCAATTGTTAATTGATACCAGGATATATGTGTAGGTGATTGTGCCACTGCAACTTCAAGATCGTGTAATGAGTTATCGATTGTTTGCCCTGGTAAACCAAACATTAAATCAATATTAAAGTTATCAAAACCAGCCTCTTTTCCTAGTTCAATGGCATGGAGTGCTTCACTAGCATCATGGATTCGTCCCAATGCTTTCAAATTTTCATCATTAAAACTTTGCACGCCTATGGATAAACGATTAATCCCTGCTTCTCTATAGCCACGAAATTTTTCAGCTTCTACAGTTCCCGGATTTGCTTCCAGTGTTATTTCAATCCCTGAATGAATATTTAATCTTGCACGTATCGCGCTAAGCAATTTATCCAGTGACTCAACTGAAAAAAGACTTGGGGTTCCGCCACCGATAAAAACACTGGTGATCGTTCTGCCCCATATTCGCGGAAGTTCTGCTTCAAGGTCGCGAATTAATGCATCGATATATTCATTTTCCTCAACTCCTGAGGGGGTTAATTCATGTGAATTAAAATCACAATACGGACACTTCTTCACGCACCATGGCAAATGGATATAGAGAGAAAGTGGTGGATTTTCATGTAATGTTAATAACGATGTCATTTTCTAGCGGTAGTATAACTACTCTACCCTGATAAACATCATTGAATTGCGTTATTATTAAATCAACACTCAACATTTTTGATGAGAAAGATTCAGATGTTTCCAAACTATATTGAACCTCTATTTCGTCCACCTAGCGAAGCCAACTCACTAATCCTGCAAGTAACAAATGGCTGTTCATGGAATAAATGTGCCTTTTGTGAAATGTATACTGCACCTCAGAAAAAATTCCACTTAAAAGCTCCAGAGCAGATAGAGGAAGAATTGATTGCTATTGCAAATTCGAAGCAAAGTATCAGAAGAATTTTTCTGGCAGATGGTGATGCGATGGCGCTTTCCTATCGACGCCTGACTGATATCATGCTCGCTATTAATAAATATTTACCTGATGTACAACGTGTTTCGTCATATTGTCTGCCACGAAACCTGAAGAATAAAACGGTAGATGAATTATCTGATTTGTATTCAATGGGTCTGAGTTTAGTCTATATTGGCTGTGAAACCGGTGATGATAAGCTTCTTAAAAAGATCAACAAAGGCGAAACCTACCAGAGTTCCTTAAGTGCATTACAAAAAACCCGGCAAGCAGGCATCAAACGATCTGTAATGATTCTGAACGGCCTTGGCGGTAAAAAATATAGCGAGCAACATGCTGATAATTCTGCACGATTGATGAATGATGCCCAACCTGAATATCTCTCTACTCTGGTGCTAAGTTTCCCTGCAGGCATGCAACACTATAAAAATAATTTTGGCGATGATTTTAAACCACTAAAGCAACTCGAGTTAGCGCAAGAAATGGAATGCTTCCTCTCAAATTTGCAACTTAAGAAAACAATTTTTCGCAGTGACCATGCATCAAATTATATACTATTAAAAGGAACACTTAATCAGGACAAAGATAAATTGTTACAAATTGTTCGTTCATCAATATCACAACCTGGATCAGTTCCACTACGCCAGGAATGGCAACGCAGACTCTAAATCCAAATTATTGGTATTAACGACTGAATAACATAAGTAATTGACTCTTTAGTCGATCACTTACTGTACTTACCTGTTTTTCAGTGCCACCCATAGCATTGGCTATTGACACCGAAAGGATCAATGAGATCAGAGTTATCTACAAGGATATCGTTCATCTTCAGCATATCACTTGCGACAAGCATTGATTTCAATTACCAACTGTTTTAGTGCCTGACCTCGATGACTGAGTTGATTTTTTATTTCTGCTGATAATTCAGCAGACGTACATTTATGTGTAGGCACGTAAAACATTGGATCATAACCAAACCCATTTTCTCCCCGTGGTTCGGTAATTACTGAACCATTCCAGAACCCCTGGGCAACGATAGGTATCGGATCTTCTGCATGTTTTAGAAAAACCATGACACAAACAAATTGTGCTTTACGATCTTCCTCCTTTAAGAGTTTTATGTCTTCGATAAGTTTATTGAGATTATCTTCATCACTGGCATCACAGCCCGCATAACGTGCTGAATAAATACCCGGCCTGCCGTTTAGTGCGGGCACTGCTATACCTGAATCATCAGCAATGATCGGATGGTCAGTATATTTAGCCGCATTGCGTGCTTTGATTAATGCGTTCTCAATAAAGCTTAGCCCTGTCTCTTCTACTTCCTCAACATTAAATTCAGATTGAGAGATAACATTAAGACTTGAACCATCAAGTAATGCATTTATCTCTTCCGCCTTACCCGGGTTATTACTTGCCAGAATGATCGTTTGTTTTTCTACCACGATTATTATTACTGATTACTCATTATTTTAGGGCATTACGTTGATGTTCAAATAATTCGTTGATGCCTTTTTGTGCCAGCTCTAACATGCTGTTTAATTCTTCAACTGAAAATGGATGGCCTTCTGCAGTTCCCTGCACTTCAATAAAATGATTTTCGTCATTCATTACTACATTCATATCCGTCTCGGCAGTAGAGTCCTCAGCATAATCCAAATCAAGAACAGGCTTGCCATCATGAATTCCAACAGAAACAGACGCTATCATTCCTTTAAGTGGCTCGGATTCAATTAAACCTTTTTCTTTAGCCGTATTGATTGCATCAACCAGCGCAACATAAGCACCCGTGATTGATGCTGTTCTCGTACCACCATCTGCCTGAATAACATCACAATCAATAACGATGGTGTTCTCGCCTAGCGCATCCATATCTACTATTGCACGAAGAGATCGCCCAATTAACCTCTGGATTTCCATAGTGCGTCCACCTTGCTTGTTTTGGGTCGCTTCACGACGCATTCGCGAGCCAGTAGAACGTGGTAGCATGCCGTATTCGCCAGTGACCCAACCTTTTCCCTTGCCACGCAGAAATCCGGGCACACCCGAATCGAAACTGGCAGTACAGATAACTTTTGTATTGCCAAACTCTATCAATACCGAACCTTCAGCATGACAGGTAAAATTTCTTGTTATAGTGACGGGTCTGAGTTGATCGGGTGAACGTCCACTTGGGCGCATATGAATCTCCTAAATAAAAAAGTGCTGCATTATAGCGATAAAATCTGTCTGCGTATTTACCATAGACTCAAGTTACCCCAGAATGCAGGATTCAGCGATAATTTGGGGATATACCAACGAAACGTTACTATTAACAAAATAATACAAATGAAAAGGTTACAAAATGATTAAAAGCATGACGGCATATGGCCGAACGGAACACTCAGGAGACTGGGGGGAGGCTTCATGCGAGATTCGAACCGTCAATCACCGCTACCTGGAGATGTCACTACGCCTGCCGGAAGAGCTGCGTTTTCTCGAGCAAAAAATTCGTGAATGTATTTCCAATAAATTGAAACGCGGTAAAGTAGATTGCAATATCCGTTTTACCCATCGTGAGGCTTCAAACGGCGCATTACCTATCAATCAGGAATTATTAGCAAAGGTGATTGAAACGGCTGAAAAAACAAGTTCGCAATTGAAAATGTCTTCACCATTAAACCCATTGGAATTGCTGCGCTGGCCTGGTGTTCTGGATAAAGATGTACCTGACCCGGAAGAGATAGGATCTCCATTACTCGAATTAATTAATCAAACTCTGGATACGGTCATTGACACTCGCCAGCGTGAAGGTGAAAAGATTAGAACCATGGTTCTTGAACGTTGCTCAACTACAAAAGAAATCGTTTCTAATGTTCGCGAATTAATGCCAAACATTCTTGATAACTTACGTGAAAAATTATTACAACGCGCACAAGAGCTCAGCAACGAATTCAACAATGATCGTCTGGAACAGGAATTGCTTTTGTTAACCCAAAAAATGGATGTCGCCGAAGAAATGGATCGACTTGATGCTCATATCGATGAAGTAAGCCGGGTACTTGATCAAAAAGGTCCTGTTGGGCGACGACTGGATTTTTTAATGCAAGAAATGAATCGCGAATCAAATACATTAGGATCAAAATCTGCTCATCTTGATACAACTAACTCATCGGTTGATCTAAAAGTATTAATTGAACAGATGCGTGAACAGATCCAAAATATAGAATAAGTCAGTACATTTATTATGAATAATAAAAGCGGAACCT
>CAYTIZ010000199.1:0-4778 GCA_964437885.1 uncultured Enterobacteriaceae bacterium | reverse complement strand
TACTTTTTTACATATTGAGAAAACAAGCTGTATATAAACCTATATCTGGATGGGTTAAATTTCTCCTGCAAATTGTTATTGCAGCCGTTGCCATGGCATTTTTGATTTTCTATTGTATAGATGTGCCTGAGCAATGGTTTGCCTGGGGACTGATACAGCGAGTCTGGAATTTATCGTTATGGATAGTGGCGGGTCTTCTTTGTTATTTTGCCGTGCTTTGGCTGACGGGGCTACGCTGGCAAAACATGACAGCGCAGCATTGATCGGTATAATCCACGGGTTCTGAGAAAGTATATGGAATTTATTCGTGGACTGGTCAATTTACAACGACAACGAAAAAGTTGTGTTGCGACGATAGGAAATTTTGATGGTGTTCATTTAGGGCATCAGGCAGTGTTAGAACAATTAAAGGAAAGTGCAAAAAATACAGACTTATTGTCAACAGTAGTCATTTTTGAACCACAGCCAATTGAGTACTTTTCTCCCGACAAAGCACCTTCACGTTTAACACGTTTACGTGAAAAACTACAGCAGTTTAGCCAATATGATATTGATCGGGTTGTTTGTCTTCGCTTTGATGAAAAAATGGCAAATTTATCAGCCAGTGAATTTGTTAGTGAAGTTCTGCTTGATACATTGGCAGTTAAAAAATTAATTGTTGGTGATGACTTCTGTTTTGCGAAAAATAGAGAAGGTGATTATCAATATTTGCTCAGTGTTGCTGAGGAAAATGGTTTTGAAGTGAACATGACGAATTCATTCACTTCTGATTCCGAACGTGTCAGTAGTACTTTGATAAGACAGGCACTTGCCAATGGTGATATGGATAAGGCAACGCGGTTACTAGGGCGTCCTTATCGAATAAGTGGTCGAGTTGTTCACGGTGATAAACGTGGACATAAACTTGGTTTTGCAACTGCGAATATAGAACTACACCGGTATTTATCTCCGGTAGTGGGAATATTTTCCGGTCGCGTTTATGGTATAGAAGAAGATTCACTTGATGCCGTGATTTATGTCGGATCAAGACCTGTATATAAAGGTGAGTATGACATTCTGGAAGTTCACATTCTGGATTTTGATGATGATTTGTATGGTCGTCATCTTCAGGTTGAACTACTGGAAAAATTACGTGGAGATGAACATTTTAACTCTGAGCAGGAGTTGGTGGCACAAATAAAAATAGATATTGATAATGCCAGACGAAGTTTAAACAAGATAACTTAACAAACGATAACGACGATTAATGAAGCAATGACGAATTATAAAGACACACTTAATTTGCCCAAGACAGCTTTTCCTATGAAGGGAAATCTTGCTCAACGTGAGCCAGAAATGTTGAAGCATTGGCAAGAGAATGATCTCTATGGGCAGATACGACAAAAACGGGTAGGAGCCAAAAAATTTATTTTGCATGATGGTCCTCCTTATGCAAATGGTGATATTCACATCGGCCATGCGGTTAATAAAATTCTTAAAGATATTATCGTTAAATCACAAGGTTTAAATGGTTTTGATGCGCCTTATGTCCCGGGTGGGGATTGTCATGGTTTACCGATCGAATTGATGGTTGAAAAGAAAATAGGTAAAGCTGGTGTCAAAGTTGATGCGGATAAATTTCGTAGTGCTTGTCGTGAATATGCTTTAAAGCAAGTGGATAAACAACGTACCGATTTCAAACGTCTGGGTGTATTAAGTGACTGGGATAAACCTTATCTGACGATGGATTTTAAAACTGAGGCAAATATTGTTCGAGCCTTAGGTAAGATTATTTCTGCGGGGCATTTGCATAAAGGTGTTAAACCAGTGCACTGGTGTACTGATTGTGGTTCAGCATTAGCTGAAGCTGAAGTTGAACATGAAGATAAAATATCTCCGGCGATTGATGTTACGTTTGAGGTTATTGATGTTGATTCATTATTAGAAACATTAAACAAAAACCGCGCTGAACGACCAGTGAGAAAACCTCTTCATCCTGTATATGTAGTGATATGGACAACCACACCATGGACTTTACCTGCAAATCAGGCGGTATCTGTCCACCCTGAATTTGAGTATTTATTAATTAATACTCCTAAGGGTGTACTTATTATTGCAGCAGAACTAAAGGATGAGTGTTTAAAGCGTTATGATTTTGATGGAGATGTAATTACTATTTGTAAAGGTAAAGATCTTGGAGGATTGAAGTTACAACACCCGTTTTATGATCGGGTTGTCCCGGTTATCTTAGGTGAGCACGTTACCTTGGAGGCAGGTACCGGTGCAGTGCATACCGCGCCTGGTCATGGTCAGGATGATTATATTGTCGGTCAACGTTATGGATTGGAAATTGATAATCCTGTTGCCGATAATGGTTGTTTCTTACCGAATACAGAACTGTTTGCGGGCGAACATGTATTTAAAGCCAATGCTTCAGTATTAAATGTATTAGAAGAAAAGGGCGCGTTATTACACCGCGAAGATTTATTACATAGCTATCCGCATTGCTGGCGGCATAAAACACCGATTATATTTCGTGCGACACCGCAATGGTTTATTAGTATGGATGGTAATGGATTACGACAACAGGCGTTAACTGCAATCAAAGATGTTAAGTGGCAGCCGTCATGGGGTGAAGAACGTATTCATGGCATGATCGAAAATCGCCCGGACTGGTGTATTTCCCGTCAACGTACCTGGGGTGTTCCTATTGCCGTATTCATTAATAGGGAAACACAGGAACCACATCCTGATACGGAACAGTTAATCGAAAAGGTTGCCGGGCTGATTGAAGAAAAAGGGATTGATGCATGGTTTGATTTAGATGCAGCAACACTACTGGGTGATGATGCAGAAAAATATAGCAAGGTGCTTGATACTTTAGATGTCTGGTTTGATTCCGGCGTCACTCATGACACGGTGTTGAATGCAGATGAACGTTTAAGTGCGCCAGCCGATCTTTATTTGGAAGGCTCTGATCAACATCGTGGTTGGTTTCAATCTTCTCTTCTTACTTCTATTGCCATGAATAATGGAGCGCCGCCTTATAAAACAGTGGTGACACATGGTTTTGTTGTTGATGCCAAAGGCATGAAAATGTCAAAGTCGAAAGGCAATGTTGTGGCGCCACAAAAAGTGATGAATGTGTTAGGTGCTGATGTGCTTCGTTTGTGGGTGGCGGCAACGGATTACAGTACCGAGATGAGTGTCTCTGATGAGATACTTAAACGAACCTCTGATGCGTATCGGCGTTTTCGTAATACAGCACGATATTTTCTTTCTAATATTGATGGATTTGATCCCGGGAAAAATACGGTTACTTATGAAGATATGCTGGATCTGGATAAGTGGGCGATTGAACATGCTGTACGTTTACAGAAAGAAATTGTCATTGCCTATGATAATTATGAATTTCATTTGATCTATCAATTACTACATCAATTTTGCGTGGTAGAGATGGGTGGTTTTTATCTGGATATTGTTAAAGACAGACAATACACCACGCCTGAAAATAGTTTGGCAAGACGTTCGGGGCAAACTGCAATGTATCATTTAATAGAAATGATGGTTCGTTGGTTAGCGCCGATTACGAGTTTTACTGCTGCTGAAATATGGAAACATATTCCCGGGGAAAGAAGTGAGTCCGTCTTCTTTGAAACATGGTATGAATTGGAAATTAATGAATCTAAATCTAAAGAAAGACAATTTCAATGGAATACTATTATTTCTATTCGTGATGAAGTAAATAAGCAGCTTGAAAAATTACGAGTAGATAAAGTAATAGGTGGCTCTTTAGATGCGGAAATTGATCTTTATTGTGATGATAATGTTAAAAAACAACTTGAAACATTAGGTGATGAATTACGTTTTGTTTTAATTATTTCCTATGCACGATTACATGCTATAGATGAAAAACCATCGGAAGCAATTGAGTCTGAAGTTTCAGGCTTATATATTCAAGTTTCAGCATCAAAACATGATAAATGTGTTCGTTGTTGGCATCATCGTGAAGATGTAGGAAGTCATGAAAAACATCTGGAGTTATGTGAACGCTGTATCGATAATGTCGATGGTGAAGGTGAGAACAGACAATATGCCTGATATAAAATCAGGACTGTTTAAAGGTTTGGCATTATCCTTTGTCATTATTGTTCTTGATCAGGTGACAAAATCCTATGCAGCTCAGGAATTGATGCTTTACCAGCCTTATCCTGTTTTCTCCGGCTTCAATTTCACTCTAATGCATAATACGGGTGCCGCATTCAGTTTTTTAAGTGAAGCCGGCAGTTGGAAGCGCATCTTTTTTATTGTATTAGCTTCAGTTGTTAGTCTCTTTATTGTTGTATGGATGTATGGTTTACCGGCAAATAAGCGCTTCTTGTTCTTTGCTTTAGCTTTTGTACTTGGTGGTGCTTTGGGAAATTTATGGGACAGGGTTACTTTAGGGTATGTAATTGATTTTATTGATGTATCTATAAGGTTTTTACCGTGGAGGATTTTTAATCCATGGCCTGCCTTTAATATCGCTGATTCTGCTATATTCATAGGCGCAGTTATGTTGATTATTGATGCTATCTGGTTTGATGATAGTGAGAATGATAGCTAAGATACTGATATAATTTTATCGTAGTAAGTTGAGAAAAATTAAGAATACGTTTTTATAGGATAACAAGATGCAAATATTACTCGCTAATCCACGTGGTTTTTGTGCCGGTGTTGACCGTGCCATAGAGATTGTTGAGCGTGCCTTATCACTGTTTGGTGCGCCAGTTTATGTACGCCATGAAGTTGTACATAAT
>CAYTIZ010000198.1:3247-4799 GCA_964437885.1 uncultured Enterobacteriaceae bacterium | reverse complement strand
AACCACAAGCTGTTACCGCTAGGGTTAATAACGCCATATAGGCATAGTTTATTAAATTTTTTGTTTTCATGGTATTTTCGATTTGGGTTATTTTTATATTGATTCAGATTCTTTTTTTGCAGTACTTAATAAACCAGATAGTCTTGATGGGATTATTCAAAACGGTTTGAAAGGAGGCGTACCAGCTCCTCCACAGGCAGTGAGCAGAGTAAATAGCGTCGTCAATGCGGTTATGGTCAAATATTTTGTAATTATTTGATTTTTCATTTTCTGAATTCGTATAATAAGAGAGGCAAAATAGTGATAAATTCCTACCAGGAAAAATTCCAAACATCACCATCAGCCACTAAAGTGCTGGATACTTTGATATTGTCGGTGCCATCGGCGAACATTGTGTAAAGTTCAAAAACACCGACAGTATCTTGATCCGCTATATAGGCAATTCGGCTACTATCTGGTGACCATGACCATTGAAAGGAGTTGTTCTTAATATTGCCTTCAGAAACTTTGCTGTTACTTGTTCCATCTGCTAATGAATTGTAAAGTCGAAAAACCTGATTAGTTAGTAGATCCTCTATATAGGCAATTCGACTGCTGTCTGGTGACCATTTATAACGATTGGAAACATTGCTTCCGAAAATTAAAAAATCAGAAATTTTGGCATTGTCAGTGCCATTGGCGAATGTTGTGTAGAGATCAACAGTAATAAAATTATCTTGATTGGCTCGATAAGCGACTCGACTGCTGTCTGGTGACCATTGAAAATCGTCTTCAACAGTACGACCGGTAGTGAGTGTGCCAGAAACTTTGATATTGTCTGCGCCACCGGGTAACACCGTATAAAGTTCAAAAACACCATCAATGTCTTGATCAGCTTGGTAGGCAATTCGAGTGCCATCTGGTGACCATTGAAAAGTTGGTCTATTAACAAACCGACCAACATCGCCACCATTAACCATTGTGCCCGAAACTTTATTGTTACCCGCAACACCGATGTCCACCGTGTAAAGCTCAAAAACGTTGGCAGTATCTTGATCAGCTCTATAGGCTATTCGGCTACTATCTGGAGACCATTTAAATGATAGAACATTGCCCGTGTTAGGTAGCATTCCAGAAACTTTACTGATCCCTACAACACCAAGTACTACGCTGTTATAAAGTTCAAAAGTATTATCTGTATCCTGATCAGCTGCATAGGCAATTTGGCGACTGTTTGGAGACCATTGAAAGCCTACAACATCCCCATTGTTGAGTAATACACCAGAAACCTTACCATTACCTGTTCCGCCTGTTATGACAGTGTTGTAAAGTTCAAAAATTTCATCAGTTTCTTGATCGGCTCTATAAGCAATTCGACTGCTGTCTGGCGACCATTGATAGTCAGTTTTAACGTCACCAAAAAGAACCAACGGGGCAGAAACCTTGCGGTTACCGGTACCATTGGCCAACACAGTATAAAGTTCAAAATCTTGGAAAACATCCTGATCGGCTCGATAGGCAATTCGACTGCTGTCAGGTGACCATTTAAAACTAACAATATTTCCTCCAACCG
>CAYTIZ010000198.1:0-3147 GCA_964437885.1 uncultured Enterobacteriaceae bacterium | reverse complement strand
GCAATTCGACTGCTGTCAGGTGACCATTTAAAACTAACAATATTTCCTCCAACCGGTAATGTGCCAGAAGCCTTAACCGGTGGTTGGCCATTAAGCAGGCTAACAACAAAGAGTTCCTGTGTATTATCGTTGTCTAGATACCCTAAAAAGGCGACATGAGTATGGTCTGGTGACATTGAGTACGTTAAAAGGTCGCCATCACTGATACTGGGTCCGGCTAGTTCATTAACATCATTGCTGTCTTTTGCCGTACTAAATAACTTAAATTGATTATCAATATTTGCGTCAGCCTGATAAACCAAACCATCAAATTCACTGGGGTTAGTATTGTTGATCACATTATCACTGCCACTACCTCCACCACAGGCACTTAAAAAAGTGAGCGCAACAGTAAGGGCTGTTATCGACAGTAGTTTTGTTGTTTTTATAGTGTTCATAAGCATATTTTTTGTGATGTCTGTAGGTACATGGTTAATGGCTGAATAAAATTATTGAAAGCAAGAAAGAAGAAAGGGGTCGGTGGTACATGCGAAGAATTCTCATGTACCACCGACCCCTTTCGTTGACCCCTTTCGTTGATATTTGTTCATATTGGCCTCTGTTTGCCCGTAAATATTTTTTGATTAATTAAAGATAAACAGCACCAGCGGCTGATTTTGAATTATCATTTTGGTCGCCGCCTATGCCTGTTGCACTACTCGCTTCACCTGTTGCCGAATAGCCAGGCTATTTGATACCGCTGGCATCGCCATCTTCATTACGCTACTAAAATTTAGAGCCAAAACCAGAGTACTTAAAAAGCATATATTCTAAAGTTCGCCGTAATAAGGCTATCGCTACCACGTCAGTGGTATTGTCCACAGGCGAGACCCTGTGTGCCAAACCCCTCCATACACTGAATAGAGGGAAAGCTTGACACACAGGGAAATTAAAACATGAATTAAACCTGATTTTTTTGTGAAAATAAGATAATTATTGTGTACAGTTAGGCCTGACAATATTAGAAAAATCAGCATGCAATTAAGGACATGAATGTTTTACCGGATAGAAAATATTGAAATTGACAGCCTAAATTTCCGTCTCACTATCGATGGAACAGCCGCCACGGTTGAGCCCCAGGTTTTCGATTTAATTATTTATTTAATTACCCGTCGAGACAGGCTGGTTACACGGCAGGAGCTATTTGACAACATCTGGGCAGACCGGGTCGTGTCCGAGGACTCGTTAAGCAGTCATATTAAAAAAGCACGTAAAGTGTTGGGTGATGACGGAAAGCAACAGCGGGTCATTAAAACCATTCATGGTCGCGGATTCCAGTTTATTGCCGACACAGAAGAATTAAACCCGCAACAGGATGCTACTGGTTATACTGGTTTAACCGCGAAGACTTATCGAAAACCCATCTCAAAGCCACTTGAACTTCCTGATAAGCCTTCACTGGCTGTGATGGATTTTGTCGATTTAGGGGCGAGTGAGGGTGGTACTTTATTTGCCTATGGGCTAACCACGGATATCAATGCTACGCTGTCTCGGCTGCCCCATTTATTCATTACGGCAAGGGCTTCTGCATCAATCGTCTCTCAGTTAAATGAAACACCTACAGAAGTGGCTAAAAGATTAGGCGTGCATTATTTAGTGTATGGCCAGACTCAATATCAGGCTAAGCGGGTTAAAGTGACGTTATCGGTGGTGGATGCGATCAATGATACTGAAATTTGGTCTGAGCATTTTGATCGTTCGTTTAGTGATCTTTTTCAGATACAAACGGATATTGCTAATGCGATTGTCGTGGCGATAGATGCCACCATTGAAAAAATGGAAATTGAGCGTGCTTTTTTAATTCCGACAGAAGATCTCAGTGCTTGGGAAAATTACCATCGTGGCATCTGGAATATCAATACCACGACAGCGAAAGGCCAAGAGGAAACACAATACTTTTTAAACAAAGCCATATCATTAGATTCAAGGTTCTCACGTGCCTATGCCGCTTTATCTTACTCGCATATGAGCATTAAGTTACTCGATATTTCGACAGAAAACGGGGGCGACATTGAAAAATCATACGCATACGCTATGCGTAGTATTGATTATTGTAAATTTGAAGCGATGGGCTACATGTCTTTGGGGCGAGTCTCTTTTTTTTCGCACGAACCAGAACGTGCATTAAAGTATCTTAATCATGGATTACAGTTAAATCCTAATTACGCTTATTGCCATGCGCTTAAAGGAATTGCCTCCGCGCATGCGGGTTGTACAGATCAAGCATTGCATCACTTAGCAGTAGCTGAACGATTAAGCCCTTTTGATTCTTTATTGTTTGCCATGAAGATGGCTCAGGCTACCTCATTAATCAGGCAGAAAAAATTCCCTGAAGCAGTTGAAGTCAGTTTACTTGCAAGCAGTTACTCCAATGCTTTTTTTTCGACTTATGCCTTAACCGCCGCTTGTCTTGAGTTATCTGGGGATATTAATGAAGCGCGCCAATATGTAAAAAAGGCACTCGAAATTAACCCGGCTTATTCGGTTGAAACGTACATGCAATTTTTACCTTTTTCAGAAAAATCAACCCAACTTTTAATCTCAAATGCTATGGAGAAAGCAGGAATGCCTATAATAAATACAAAGTGTTTGAATGCAAAAAAAATCATATAGCATTAAATATTTTATGAGTAGAAACCTGTTTAGATTAATCCGTGACCATTTTGATGCCGTTGAAAAAAAAGATTTAAATGCCGTGCTGGGGTTTTATCATGATGACATAGATTTTATTGACCCACATTACCCTAAGGTTCACATGAGGGGAAAAGGTGAGGTTTTTAAAGGTTTAACATGGAGCTTTAAAGGGGTGAAGTCTTTTAGCTTCAGCACAATAAATTATTTTGAAAATAAAGAGGGAACAAATGCTTCTGTTGAGTATGCTTCAAAACTTGAACTGTCTAATGGCCAGAAATTAGATTTCCAACAGGTATTTATTATTGAAACAACGAATGGAAAAATCAGCCGTTTACAGGCCTATGAGACTTATGGACCGCATGGCATGCATAAAATCATGTTGATAGTGACGCGTATCATTCACAAAATGACAGGTTACTGATTTAGCTGGTGAAAACGAGCTAAAAATAACGCGATTATGGAAAAGGGAAAAGG